>CAILVZ010000375.1 GCA_903837825.1 Akkermansiaceae bacterium
CCGAGAGGCGAAGAGATGGTGCGCGGCGACTGAAGGGAAATGGCAAGGCTGCCGCTGGGGTGTTGTGGAGCGTGAGGGACTTGAGGGTCCGGGTGTGATCCTTCCCCTTTCAGCTCATGAGCTCAGACGAAGTTCGCATCGTCATTTCAGATCCAAATTGAACTCGTCCTAGTCGTAGGAAATTACCCAACATGCTACTGCCTTGCATCTTGAGGCGTCGTGCCATCTGGATCATCATACCACGAGAGTTGCTCGTTTAGGTTGCGTTGAAGATTCGCGATCACCTGCGCTCCGACCAGCAGAATTAAGGCAATCATCTCCAAGGTGAGGAGAACGATGATCATGGTGGCCATCGACCCGTAAAGTACGTTCACCATCGAAATTTTGGTAAAATAATATACCAGAAGGTGCCGAACGATTTCCCACAATGTGGTCGCTGTTAGACCACCTGCGAGCGCAAGCCGAAATGAGACTTTTGCCATCGGCAGGATCTTATAAAATAGCGTGAACAACATCACCAATCCCAACAATCCTGTCACATAAATGCCATGGTTCACGTATTGTCGCAGCAAGGTGTTCAGCCCCCAAAATGTTAGATTTTTTTCGTATTGCGAATCGATGATGGCATTCATCGTCGTGATCGAGATCAACCCTGCGGCGATGATGAGGATAAACACATAAGGCAATAGCGCAGAGACCCAAAACTTGCGCTTCAGGGTGGGGAGCGGACGATGGAAAATGATGGCGATGGCATCTTCTAACACCCTGAATGCCAATGAGCTGAAGACCAACAGCGAAACCCCTCCCACAAGGCCGATCAATTGGCGGCTTCGGAGGAACCCGTTTAAAAATTCGGTTAGAACCGACACAAATCCCGGTGCGATCAGTGAAAATTCCGCGGTAATCGTTTGGAGCAGTAGCGCGTCATCAAAAAAGTTTGAGAGAATCACGAGGAGAATCGCGGCCAGAGGGATGAGCGAGAGCATCATGTTGTATGCCACCGCCGCGGTGAGCAACAACCCGTGATTGCGCAAAAAGAAGTCGCCTAGCACTCGGCTGGCGAACCGAATGATTTTCGGCCATCGATGATCCATCACGTTGATTTTGGCCTGAGCCGCCGGATCAGGCAATGGAAAATCCACTCGGTCCACGCGGCGCGAGCGGACCAATCTTCGGCAATCGTCGCGTTGGTGTCTTGTATGCGGCCAATGTCTCGTATATGAATGAAGGCACGATCCTCAATGGTAACGCCAGCACCCGACAAGACCACCCTTCAAGCACCTTGGACAACCAAGCGGGGCACGCTTGAAAAGCACCCCATCCGCCGCATGGTTCCTTGGCTGGGCGCGAGTTTGCTCATCGCCCTCGTCGCGTGGGGGCTCTGGCCGAAGCCGATCCTCATTGAGACAGGCACCGCCATCCGTGGTCCGCTCACGGTGCGAATCTCTGAGGAAGGCAAGACCCGCATCCGAAATCGTTACTTGGTCGCCGCCCCAGTTGCAGGGAAAATGCGACGCGTCACCCTCAAGCCTGGTGACGAGGTGAAAGCTGGGGAAACCCTCCTGACCACCATCGAGCCCGTGGCCCCACCCCTGCTTGATCCGCGTGCCCGAAGCGAGGCAGAGGCCGTCGTCGCCATGCGCGAGGCCGCACAGAAACAAGCCGCCGAGGCGCTCGATGCCAGACGCTCCGCCGCGACCCTTGCCCAAACGGATCGCGACCGAGTCCGCGCCGTCAAACGCGATGGCACCATCTCCGATGCAGACCGCGACCGAGCCGAAGGAGACGCGTCCATCCGTTCGGCCGACGCCCGCGCCGCTGAATTCGCCCTTCAAGTCAGCAACCACGAACTCGCCCTCGCTCGTGCCGCACTTGAGCGCCCAGAGACCCTAGGAGCCCAGAACTTGATCGAGGTGAGATCCCCTGTTTCCGGCCGCATTCTCAAGGTGTTCCAAGAGAGCGAAATGGTCGTCGGCCCCGGTGCGCAGATCCTTGAGGTTGGCGATCCAGCCGACATCGAGATCGAGGCGGAGATTCTCTCCCGCGATGCGGTGAACATCCACGCCGGCGACTCCGTGATGGTCGAACAATGGGGTGGAGTGGCCCCCTTGAATGGCCGAGTCCGGCGTGTCGAGCCCGCCGCATTCACCAAAATTTCCGCGCTCGGCGTCGAGGAACAACGGGTGATCGTTCTGTGTGACCTTCTGGAAACTCCCGAAGCGGCCAAGGCGCTGGGCGATCGATTCCGCGTCGATGTCCGAGTGGCGATCTGGCAAGCGGGTGATGTTCTCATCGTTCCCGCGGGGGCGCTTTTCCGACAAGGTAATGAATGGAAAACCTTCCTTTTTCGCAGCGGTTCCGCGCGCCTCACGGCGGTCAATGCGGGACACTCCGACGGTCGATTGACCGAGGTCCTCTCTGGCCTGCAAGTCGGCGATGAGGTGCTTCTGCACCCGCCCGACACGATCCAAGATGGGTCGACCGTTCGGAAGCACTCGCTTTGATTCGCCAAGCGCGTTCCCTTGCATCAAATTTCCAATGCATGGAGCATTTTGAGCATTGCCGTATTATCAGGAGATGTTTAATTTTTCTTTAGGGATGTTGGATTGGATTTTCTAACACTTCCCGACGGTGTTTCACCCTGCGGTTCGTGGCTCAATCTCTAAAAATTCTCATTGCGTGTGGCGGCACTGGTGGCCACCTGTTTCCCGGCATTGCAGTCGGCGAGGCGTTGCGTGCCCGCGGCCATGAGGTGATGCTGCTAATTTCGGAAAAAAAAGTGGATGCCCAAGCCTCCGCAAAATACACCCACCTGCGATTTGAGACGATGGCCGCCGTCGCCAAGCCTCCGACGCTCTCGCTGCGCATGCTGCCATTTTTGTGGAAACTCGCGGGATCGATCCGCCACTGCAAAAAGGTCATCCGTAGGTTTCAGGCGGATGCCGTGCTGGGCATGGGCGGCTTCACTTCATTGCCGCCCGTCTATGCTGGACACCGGCTTGGCTTGAAGACCTTCATCCACGACTCCAATGCCCGCCCGGGCCGAGCGAACGTCATGACCAGCCGGTTTTGCACCCAGGTCTTTCTTGGGCTCGACGCCGCCAAGGGATTTTTCCCCAAGCGCGAAACCTTCACCACTGGCACGCCCGTCCGACCGGAGATCGCCAACCTGCCTCTCCGCAAGGATGCAGCTGCGCTTTTCGGCCTCGACCCGACCCGCCCGACGGTTTTGGTGACCGGTGGGAGTCAAGGTGCGCGGCGGCTCAATGAATTGAGCGCCCAAGCCGCTGCCAGCTTGCCGCCCGAGACCCAGGTGTTGCACATCGCGGGGTCACTCGATTTTCAACGGGTTTCAGAAATCACCCATGGCCGTCCGGGCTACAAGGTGCTCGGGTTTTGTGATCAAATGGCTGCCGCCTACGCAGTTGCGGATCTCGTCATCGCTCGCTCCGGCGCATCCAGCCTCACCGAAATCGCAATCGCCGGCCACCCATCGATTTTAGTGCCCTACCCGCATGCGGCAGATGACCACCAGACACGCAATGCAGAGGTTTTTTCGACGGCGGGTGCGGCGGTCTTGGTGCAAGAGCGAGATCTGAATGCAGAGAAACTCGCCGACCTTGCCACCTCGATGATTCAAGATGTTTCGGCGCACGAGCGAATGTCCATGGCCGCTCGTGCCCTCGCGGTGCCAGATGCCGCGGACCGGATTTGCGCTGCCATCGAAGCTGCTCTCTCACCCTCATGACCGATTTCAGTACACGACTCACCGACAGGAGCCACCCGCTCCACATCCATCTCATCGGCGTCGCGGGGTCGGGGATGAGCGGACTCGCGCTCCTCCTCATGGGCATGGGCCACAAGGTCAGCGGCTCCGACCGCGTAACCACCGCTGAGACCGAGCGCATGCAAGGCATCGGCCTGAATTTTTCCTCCCCCCACACAGCAGAGGCCGTCAGGGATGCCGACATGGTCGTCTATTCGTCCGCCATCAAACCGGAGAACCCAGCCTACGCGGCAGCCGAGAAGGCCGGTACCCCGCTACTCCGACGTGCCGAATGTCTCGCAGCCATCCTCCACACGAAGAAGGGCGTCGTCATTTCCGGGACTCACGGGAAAACGACGACCTCATCGATGACCGCGCACGTGCTTCGGGAAGCTGGACAAAAACCCAGCCACTACGTGGGTGCAGAGATCCCAATCCTGGGTGCCAATGCCAAATGGTCAGAGGAGGGCGAGTTTATGGTTGCGGAGGGCGATGAAAGCGACGGCACTCTCGCGCTTTACCACCCAGAGCACGCGGCGATCCTAAACGTCGAGGCGGAACACCTCGATTTCTATCGCGACCTCGACCACATCCGCGAGGTCTTCACCCAACTCGCCCACCAAACGAAAGGAAAAGTCGTTTATTGCGCGGAAGACCCCGTCGCTCACGAACTATGTGCCGACCTCGACCATGGCGTTTCCTATGGCTGGGAAGACGCCGACTACACTGCGACCGACCTACGCGACCTGAAAGGATCTTCCGCATTCACCGTCCGGAAAAAGGGCGAGGTCCTCGGTGACGTCGAACTCGGTATCCCAGGAAATCACAACATCCTCAACGCGCTCGCCGCCATCGCGCTCGCCGACCATTGCGGCGCGGAGTTTAAGCTCATCGCCCGCGCGCTTTCGACCTTCGCCGGTGCCAAGCGCCGCTTCGAGACCAAATACCTTTCAGCGAACTATCGCATCGTCGACGACTATGGCCACCATCCCTCGGAATTGGCGGCCACCTTGCAAACCGCCCGCTCGTTAAAACCCAAACGGGTCGTCGTGCTCTTTCAACCCCACCGATACACTCGGACCCAAGCGTTGGCCGATGACTTCGGCAAGGTCCTTCAAGCAGCAGACTTGGTTTTCATCACCGACGTTTACCCGGCATCTGAAAAACCCATCGAGGGAGTTTCCGGTCAAACCTTGGTGGATGCGATGAAGGCTCACGGCGACATCCCCGCGACCTACCTTCCGGATCTAACAACCGCCCACCACGCCGTCGGCCATGCGCTCCAACCGGGAGACCTTCTGATCACCCTCGGGGCCGGCAACGTTCACGAGGCGGCAACCCGGATCGCTGCGGATTTGAAAATCCTCGATGAAATGTGCGGACTCATGCCGCCCGGTGAAATCGATGGCAAGCTCTATGAGCCGATGAGCCGCCACACCACCCTGCTCGTCGGTGGCCCCGCCCAGTACTGGCTTGAACCCCACAGTTTCTACGGCTTCGCCTTCCTCGTCGGCTACTGCCGTGAACGTGGCATTCCCGTGCGGGTCGTTGGTCGTGGATCGAATCTCCTCGTGCGTGACGGCGGCATCCGCGGTGCGGTGATCCATCCCACTGGCGGGGTTTTTTCCGATGTCACCGTCGATGGACGCGGCCACATCACCGCGGGTGCTGGCGTCCGGCTCAAGAAACTTGCCAGCGTCGCGGGGGGAAGCGGCATCGGCGGCTTCGAATGGATGGAGGGGATCCCCGGCAATGTCGGTGGCGCACTCCGCATGAATGCCGGTGCCATGGGCATCGAAACATTCGACCAAGTCGTTCGCGTCACCTTCCTCGACGAAGACGGCGTAATCCGCACTCGCGAACGCGAGGAAATCGTCGCCAGCTACCGCAACGTCGCCGAACTTCGCCGAAACTTCGCACTGCAAGCAGTCTTCCAGGGCAAAAGCGACACCGCCGCCAACATCAAGGAACGCTGGGACGCATCCCGCGAGAAACGCAAAAGCTCGCAACCAATCGCTGCCTCAGCCGGTTGCACCTTTAAAAACCCAGAAGAAGTACCCGCCGGCCATGTGATCGACTCGCTCGGCCTCAAAGGTCACACATCCGGTCATGCGGCCGTCTCTGATGTCCACGGAAACTTCCTCGTAAACCAAGGCGGTGCTTCTGCTCATGACATTCTAACACTCATCGAATTCATCCAGCAAAAAGCCCGCGCGGAACGCAACGTCGAACTCGAAACCGAAATCAAAATACTCGGCGAAGATGAAATATCGTTCTAACACGTTATCAATCTAATAGAATTATTTAAAAAACCATGCTGAACGGGAAAAAAATCGCAGTGCTCATGGGTGGCCCCGGCTCCGAACGCGCGGTGTCGCTGGCATCCGGAAATGCAGTGCTTAAGGCGCTCCTCGGTCTTGGACTGGATGCCGTGGCCGTCGATGTGACCCGCCATGAAATCCATCTCCCCGCTAGCACCGATCTTGCGTTCAATGTCATTCACGGCACCTTTGGCGAAGATGGCCAGTTGCAATCCCTCCTCGATGACCTCGGGGTTCCATACACCGGCGCTGGCGCGAAAAGCAGCCGCATCGCGTTTGATAAAAACCTCGCGAAAGCCGCCTTCATCCAAGCCAATGTGCCGACACCGCGCGCAGAAATCATCGATGTTTCTGCCGGACAGCAGCTGCCGTCTTTCTCCGCACCCTTCGTCGTGAAGCCACCGCGCGAAGGATCGAGCGTCGGCGTCCACATCGTCCGTGACCAGGCCGATGCCGCTCAAGCCATGCAAGACGCGGCCAAGTATGGAAATGAAATCTTGGTAGAGGAATTCATCAACGGCATGGAGCTTACGGTCGCGATCTTAGATGATGGCGCCCTGCCGATCGTCCACATTGCGCCACCCGATGGGGTGTATGATATGGCGAGCAAATACCCATGGCTCAGTGGCGCGAAGGGCAGCGAATACTTTTGCCCAGCCGACCTTGATCTCGAAACCACGATGGCCGTGCAAGCCGCCGCCCTTGCCGCTCACCGGTCACTGGGTGTCGAAATCTACTCGCGGGTGGATGTTCTGTTAGATTCTCAAAACCGACCATTTGTTCTTGAGGCCAACACGATCCCAGGCATGACCGAGACGAGCCTGCTACCCAAGGCCGCCGCCGCCGCCGGAATCCCATTCCCTGAACTCTGTAAGACCATCGCCGAGCTCTCGCTCCAACTCCGTTCCTAACATGTTCAAACGCAGAACCACTCATCCACGCCGCCGCTCGCGCTCCAAAGTGCTCGAAGTCCGCGTGATGTCACCACGCATCGCTTGGTTCGGCTTCCTCAACTTCAGTACCGGCATCTTTAAATTTTGCGCCATCCTTTCGGTCCTCGCCGGAATCGGTTGGGGCGTTTGGCAAGGAGTCCAGCGTGCATTCTATCAGAATCCGGATTTTAGCCTGCATGTGATCGACCTCAATCCCAACCCGGTCATCGACGAGGTCGGACTGGCGGCCATCATCGGAATCGACCCAGTTCCTAACATTTTTGCGATCGACGTGGATGGCTTAACCTCGACGCTCAAGGGAATGCCTTCCGTCGCAGATGCGGCAGTCGAACGTCATCTCCCTGGCAAACTTCAGGTGCGCATCACTCCGAGAGTCCCTCGGGCATGGATTTCCTGCCTAGGATCGGGATTCCCAGCGTCCCGTCTGGCTGGATCGCTCTTGGTAGATCTTTCAGGCATCGCCTACCCATGCACCGAGAGTGGCCTCCCCGCGGCCGCGAAGCTTCCCATCATCCATCTTCCCGCATCCGCGGAGCACCCGATCACCGTCGGCCATCCTGTTAGCCATCCCGAGCTGGGTCATTGCTTTCGGTTGTTAGATTCCGCCTGTGAGGCAGACCCCAATGCCGCGGACTGGATCGATTCGATCCAACAGGCCAACGCATGGTCGATTCAATTGGTCACGCGCCAAGGCGCCACCGCCACCTTCGGCCTCGGCGATCATGATCGTCAAATCCAGAACCTTCGCGCGGCCATGGATCACTCGAATCAAAAGGGCTACCTCATCGAAACCATCAACCTAATTCCCAAGCACAACATCCCAATCACCACCCACAGCGAACCGGTCATTCCACGCGCAGTGCCGGTAAAAGAACCCTCACAAGCCGATGCTCACGACAGCGCTCCTCCCCGCGCGCGTGCGGTCGTGCAAAAGCGTTAATCATCCACTCTAATTTGCATCATTAAATCCATGGCTCGTCGCACCCAAATTCATGTCGGACTCGAAATCGGCACCAGCAAGACCTGCATGGTCGTCGGCGAAATCAAGGCGGACAGCGCTGTCAAGATCCTAGGGATCGGAGTCACCAAAACCGCTGGCATCCGCAAGGGTGAAATTTATGATTTCGCCCAAGCCCGTGCCTGCCTCAAAGACGCGCTGGCCAAGGCCGAAGATGCAAGCAATGTCCAGATCGGCAGTGTCTACCTCGCGGTCACTGGCGCTCACCTCCAAGGGGTCAACAACTGTGGAACCTATCGCTTGCCTGACGGCGAGCCTGTGGTCGCAACCGAACACGTTGAGGAGGCACGAAACATCGCCCGCGAAGTACTCATTCCGCGTGATCACGCTTTTCTGCACTCGATCGTTCGGAACTACCGGCTCGACGGGCTCGAGCACTCGACCAGTCCCGTGGGCCTTTTCGGTAAAACCGTTGAAGCAGATTTTCACATCGTTCATGGCATCGCCACACGGATCCAAAATAGCATCAAGCTCGTTCGCGAAATGCCATTAGAAGTGGATGAGATTGTATTCTCGCCGATTGCAACGGCACAGATGGCGCTCGACCGTGAGCATCGCGAAGGTGGTGCGCTGGTCATCGACATCGGTGGTGGAACTACCGACTACGCGCTCTATCTCAACGGTGCGATCGCGGCCTCCGGTTGTATCCCCGTGGGAGGCGACCATGTCACCAATGACATCCACCTCGTCACCGGACTGCCATTCTCAAAAGCAGATCGCCTCAAGATCATGGAAGGCGACGCCTCATCTGACCTTGCCCGCTCGGTTGGGATCGCCAAGCTTACCGACGACCGCGGGTTCGCCGAGGTCGAGGTGGAACGTAGCATCCTGAATGAAGTGATCCGGCAACGTCTCGAAGAAACGCTCAAGCTGGTACGTGCACGCTTACCCGCGGGCGCTGTCGAGCAGATCGGCTCAGGGATCTTCCTCACCGGCGGCACGAGCCTCATGCGCGGCTTTAGCGAGCTTGCCTTCGACGTCTTTGGCCGTGACATCTATCGCCCCGAACCACCCGAGGTGAGTGGTGTCCAAGCCAGTTTCAAAGATCCTCACTACGCCACGGCCATCGGCTTGATCCGCTACGCACAGATCCTCGAAACCGAGCGTGCGGGCCCAGCCGGCATGTTCAAAAAACTCGGTCGCATGATCTGGCCATTCGGCAAATAATCCACCGCGTTTACTCAATCTAACAACAATCATTCAATCCCATTTAGTCAAAGCTCCATGATTCCATACGCCCGCGATCCCCAGCAGACGATTCCGTCATCAACCGTTAAGATCATCGGTCTCGGTGGAGCCGGATCCAACATGCTCGAACGAATTGCCCTTGATGGGATGGAAGACGCAGAGTTGTTAGGACTCAACACGGATGCAAGGACGCTATCGACCTGTCTTGCGCGTGAGAAAATCCAACTTGGCAGCAATCTAACCCGTGGCCTCGGTGCTGGTGGCGATCCTGGACTCGGACATCAGGCGGTGTTAGAAGTAGAGAGCGAGATCCGCAGTTCAATCCGCGGACGAAAAATTGTGTTCCTTTGTGTCGGCTTGGGCGGTGGTACAGGGTCCGGGGCCGCGCCGATCATCACTCGAATTGCACGGGAAGAAGGGGCGTTCGTGGTCGTTTTCGCGACGATGCCATTTGCATTTGAAGGATTGCGCCGCCGAGAACAGGCGGAGACGGCTCTTAATGAACTCGCCGTACTGGCCAATGCGCTGGTCACTTTTGACAACAACCGCATGGGTGAACTCGTGCTAGCGAAGCAAGGCATCCATGAAGCGTTCACCGCAGCCGACCATATGATTGGCGAGGCCATCAAGGCAGTGCTCCGTTTGGTCATCCGACCTGGCATCATCAACGTGGGGCTAGATGAACTCATGAGTGCCCTGCGGACGAACCGGTCACGCTGCCTTTTTGGATCCGGCATCGCGAACGGCAAAGACCGAGCCGCCAAGGCATTGAAAAATGCGCTGAACAGCCCGCTGCTAGATCAGGGATCATTGCTCAAAACTGCACAGAGGGTACTGGTCCACCTTTCCGGAGGGCCCGATCTCACGCTCTTCGAGATCGAGCTTCTCATGCAGCGGTTGCAGAAATTCGTTCCTGATGATGCTCAGATTCTCTTTGGTGCAGCGATTGACCAAGGCATGGGTGACTCCCTGTCGATCACCTTGATCAGCGCGCTGCCCGAGGACTCACTCGCGACATCTCAACGTGCATCCTTGAGCCATCAGGCGCCAGAGAACCTGATCCCCGATCCCATTGACGAACTTCCTTCACCGCAGCCACGCAAGGCGAGCGCAACGCGCGAAGCGGTAGCGCCTGAGACTAACCACGATGCTGAAGCGCTCCCCTTATTCTCGGCGGAGCCTGAGACCCCAAAATCAGGGAAGCATGTAGCTTCATTCACCTTCACCGCGGATGAGAGCGCGAGCGAAACGATGATGGACGAACCGGAGCCTGCAGCGATGTTTGAAGACGAGCCAGAATCGGAGGCCTTGGATGCATCAATTGCTCCATTAGATTCTGCTAGCTCTTCAGAAGTTTTGTTAGAAATGCCTGTTGCTCCCGTTGATGCGGAACATCCGAAGCTCAAGCTTGGAATCAAGTCATCTGGGCCGCAAGCGGAGCTCTCACTCGACTCCCTCAATCGTGGCCGCTTCGAAGGCGAGACGCCCAACGTCTTCGAGGGCGAAGATCTCGACCTGCCTCCATTCCTCCGCAAGAAAAAATAACTCACCAATGAACGATCACCCACTCGAGATTCCCGGACATCTCACCCTCACTGCGGGTGAAGGCGGTTTGCCAAAAATTCTAGTGGAAAGCGCGTTCAGTCGTGCCGAGATCTATCTTCATGGTGCGCACGTGACTCAGTTTCAGAAACACGGCGAACCACCGCTGTTGTTCATGAGCGCCGCAAGCGAGTTTGCCGCAGGAAAGCCGATCCGCGGGGGCGTGCCCGTCATTTTCCCATGGTTTGGTGGACGCGATGGGCACCCTGCACACGGATTTGCACGTACCACCGAGTGGGAGCTAGTCAGCACCGCGATCCTGCCGAGCCAGGCAGTTCAACTGATTCTTCGCCTGCCTGACCCGGATGGTTACGAGGTCGATTTCGTGGTCACCGTCGGGGATCAATTGTCGATGGAGCTCAGAGTTACCAACACCTCAGAGCAGCCATTCACTTTTGAGAACTGCCTCCACACCTACTTTCACATCAGTTCGATTTCAGACATTTCCATCACGGGTCTTTCCAATACCCAATATCACGACAAGGTCGCCGACTTGGTCGCCACGGAGGGTCATGAACCTATCCGATTTCAGGGTGAGATGGATCGGGTTTATTTCAACACCACGGCCACCACCGAGATTGCTGACCCTGGCTTCGGCCGCAAGATCTGCATCGCCAAATCGGGGTCGCAATCGACCGTCGTGTGGAACCCTTGGATTGCGAAGTCGATTCGCATGCCGGACTTTGGTGATGAGGAATTCGTCGGCATGGTCTGTGTGGAATCAGGCAATGTCGCCGATGATCAAATCACGCTTCCGCCCGGTGACCGTGCGGTACTTGCGGTGAATTTGAGTAGCGAGAGCTTGTTCATCTAATGTCCGCCAAAGCCACTTGGAAAGTCAGCGCTGCCGTCATGGCAAGTCGCGTGCTTGGTCTTGCGAGGGAGGTCATGTTCACCACCATCTTTGGTGCGGGCGCTGCGCTGGATTGCTTTCAGCTGGCGTTTCGCGTGCCAAACCTGCTGCGGGATTTGTTTGCTGAGGGTGCGCTTTCACAAGCATTTGTGACGACATTTTCCAAGAGGCTCAAATCGGAGGGAGAAGCTTCTGCATGGGCACTGGCCAACAAGATGATGACCTTGTCCGCGGTCTTCATGAGTCTCATCACGCTCGCTGGTGTCTTCGCCGCGCCATGGATCGTCGACTTACTTACCTCGCTTGCACGGAGCGATCAAAGCCACCGAATCTATCGCCCAGAGGATATCGCTCTCACCGTGACGATGGTGCGGGTGATGTATCCATTTATTCTATTAGTTTCGTTAGCGGCCTTGGTGATGGGAATGCTCAACGCAAAGAACATCTTCGGAATGCCGGCACTGTCTTCGTGTTTTTTCAATCTCGGCTCGATGATCGGTGGCGCAGCATTTGGATATTGGTTAGATCCTTCATGGGGACCACGCAGCCTCATCGGATTTTCGATCGGAGTGGTGATCGGCGGACTTGCGCAACTCGTTTGCCAATTCCCTGCGCTTTGGCGGGCAGGCTATCAATTTGCGGTGGATTTCCACTGGCGTGACCCGGGTGTTCGTCAGATTTTGCGCCTCATGGGCCCAGCGGTCATTTCTTCCTCGGTGGTACAGATCAATGTGGTGGTGAACTCCATGTTTGCAGTGCATGTCGGCGCGGGCGCAGTGAGTTGGTTGAATTGCGCCTTCCGATTGATGCAGCTTCCGATTGGGATCTTCGGGGTCGCAGTGGCAACGGTCACTCTTCCCGCCCTATCTCGAGCCGCGATCGGGGGCATCTCATCCGATTTTTGTCCTACCTTGGCGAAGGGCTTGCGGCTAGTGGCATTTCTAGTAGTTCCTTCAACCATCGGTCTTGTTTTTCTAGCAGAACCAATCATCAGCGTGATTTACGAACATGGGCACTTTAACGCGCATCAGCGCATCGAGACCGCGGCGGCATTGCGTGCCTATGGCTATGGCTTGGTTTTTTATGCGGCACTCAAGGTCCTGCAGCCTGCTTTCTACGCAATCGACAAGCGGTGGTTTCCAATGATCGTCAGCTTTCTTGCTCTGGGGTTAAACCTCGGATTTAACTACTTTTTTGTCTATGTCCTCCATTGGAGCCATGAGTCGCTGGCCCTAACAACGAGTATTTCCGCGTTATTCAATTTTCTGCTGCTCTTCATTGCGATGCGGAAATTTGCGGGAGAGCTGGGGACTGGGAAACTGCTGTGGTTACTCGGGAAGCTCGCCATCGCGGGGGCTGCCATGGCAGGCGTGTGCCTTGTGGCAAATCACCTCGTATTTTCCCATCTCACTGAGATTCGGCTGCCCTCCAAGATCGCTTATCTCAGTCTAACCATCGCACTTGCTGCAGCGGTTTATTTTATCGCGGCACGATTCCTTCGAGTCTCCGAGGCGGACGATGCGCTGGAGATGCTGGCACGGCGATTGAAGCCCAACCCATCTGCGTGATCGGATCGATTTACATCCGGAAATCATCACCGAGGTAATGCTTTCGAGCGATGGGGTCATTGACCAATTCATCCGAAGCCCCTTCAAGAATGACTCTGCCGTCATGAATCAAAAAGGCGCGGTCGGTGATGCTCAATGTCTCGCGAACCGAGTGATCGGTGATGAGAATCGCCAAGCCATCGCGGTCGCGAAGTTCACGGACAATGCGCTGGATGTCCTCGACTGCGATGGGATCGATCCCGGCAAAGGGTTCATCCAACATCAACAGGGTTGGGTCTGAGCAAAGCGATCGCGCGATCGCGAGGCGGCGTTTTTCACCACCTGAAAGCGTGATGGCGAGCGACTTGGCGAGCTTGGTGATCCCGAAGCGATCGAGAAGGTCATGAGCACGATCGTGGCGCTCAGAACGACTCAGCTGTGGCCTCGTCTCGAGGATTGCCAGCAGATTATCCATGACCGAAAGTTTGCGGAATACGGATTCTTCTTGAGGAAGGTAGCCGAGCCCCAACCTTGCACGACGGTGCATTGGCAAATGAGACATGTCATGGCCATTGAACCAAACCGCACCCGCATCGGCAGGAACAAGGCCGGCGATCATGTAAAAAGACGTGGTCTTTCCCGCGCCGTTAGGGCCTAACAGGCCTACAATTTCTCGAGGCTGTACGCTGATCGACACCCCATCCACTACGGGGCGATCCCCATATGACTTGCGCAATCCTTCCGCGAAGAGAACGGCAGATTGTTTATTAGAACATGTGGAACCTGGATCGTGCATTGGTAAAATGGCGTACGGGGCGCTGCGGATTACGTGCCGGATGCTTATCGTTTTTCTTGGATGTTGCCACCCATTTCCCAATTTCCTTCGGTGACAAAACTCCCCGTTTTTGGGAAGATGCGGAGGATGAGATTCGGCTCCTTGGCCCGCATGAACGTCGCCCCTTGAATGAACCATGGATATCCACCACTGAGGATGGCCTCATCCGACTTGATGTTGTATCGGAAAATGGCTCCTGATGCCTTGATCGGTTCTTTGCCCTCGGCGCTCTTTTGGTCAATTCTAACCGCTCCGGTGGCCACAATGCGTTCTGGGTTGCCCAAGTTTGCGCGGGGCGATTTGGCCACCTTCGGCTTTCCATCTGCTCCAAGCTTGGCTGCCTCCGCATTTGTTTTTGGCTCGGGTTTTTCAGGCTTTTTGGCAAAAAAGATCTTCAGTTCATCCGCACCGGAAAGGTCAAATCGCGGATCTTTCACAGTGACGTTTTTGAGATAAACGAGCACTCCTTCCTCTGCATCAAAGTACACGCCCCCTTCGCATTGAATGATCGTATCGCTTGGGCTTGGCTTAACATCGAGGGGCTTTGCGGCGGAGGGGGTGGGCGCACTGATCGGGGGAACTTGGTGGTCTGTGATAAACGAGTTCGCCGCTTGGGTCGCGGCTGCGGAATCCTTCAGATCTGCATTGAGGCTGGCATGGGCTGCCGCCATGGCCGTGGCTACCGTAGGAGATTTTGAATTTGCTTCTGCTTGAAGTGCGGCGACTTCTGCTTGGTTCGGTGCGGGTGGTGGTGTCGCATGAATTGGCTGTGAAATCAGCGACATGCCGATTGCAGCAGTTGCACGAAGCGTGTTGGTGGACGTTTGCATAGTCGTTGTCTGAGATGCGGGATGAAGTAGCGTGGTCACTGGACCTGTCATGAAACCTTGGTTTTGCGCATACTCATAGTAGAGTCCGCTACCATTGGATTGCATGCGAGCTGTTTGGATTTGAACGGGTTGATTCGTGCTCACCAAGGAGCTCGCTTGATCGATTACTGCCGTTGCGAGATCGATGCGAACCCGCGGGCTGCTGTCAGGGTTGAAAAGTTCGATCGAAACGGTATCACCGGCAAATTGACCCGCATGGATAAGAGTCACTTTTTTCGCTGTTAGAAGCTGCTCCAATTGGTGGTTTGGATTAAAACGAGGCAGCATCACCTCTTTCATTTCGCTTCCGTCTGGGAGCAGCGACGTTGCGACCGGCTTGGGCGCGCTTTTTGGAATGGCTTCGGCAGCATCTGCCGAGACAGGAATGATCAAAGTGAGGATTGTAAGAATGCTGCGCAACGGCGGTATGGGATCAACGTACAGGAATTTGCGTGTCGTGAGAGGCGTGGTGAATGGAAATCAGCTTGGTCAGGTGGTCTTCGATCAACTGCAGCGGGATCTGATTCGGGCCATCGGACATCGCGTTGGCTGGGTCTGAATGGACTTCCATGAACAAGCCATCCACCCCAGTGGCGATCGCGGCGCGAGCAAGCACTGGAGCAAGCTCACCATCACCGCCGGTTGCCCCGCCAAGGCCGCCAGGGCGTTGAACAGAATGGGTTGCGTCAAAGATCACGGGCAAGCCCTCCTGGCGCATCCAGTAAAGTGAACGCATGTCGACCACGAGGTTGTTATAGCCAAAGGTAGTTCCACGCTCGGTGATTAAGAAGCGATTACAACCGAATGCCCGCATTTTGCCGGCAATGTTGATGGTATCGAGTGGCGCAAGGAATTGACCTTTTTTCACATTCACCGAGCGGCCCGTTTTCGCGGCGGCTTCAAGCAAGTCGGTCTGGCGACAGAGAAACGCTGGGATCTGAAGGAGATCCACAAATTCCGCAGCGATCTCCGCTTGTTCTGCCGTGTGAATGTCGGTCGTGACCGGAACACCAAGAGCCTTTCCAATCTCACCAAGGATGCGGCATCCCTCACGCACGCCAGGTCCGCGAAAGGCCCCCACCGAGGTCCGGTTTGCCTTGTCGAAGGATGCTTTGAAAATGAAATGAATACCCGTGCGGTCTGCAATTTCCTTCAATGCATTGGCCATGTCCCACGCAAATGCCTCGCTCTCCAACGCACATGGGCCGAGGATAAAAAATGGTGCTGGGCCACCGACAGAGACCGTGCCGATACGAAATGGATCGAAATTCATAAGATAAGTTTAAAGGGCTTGGTCGTTGGAGACTTCCGCGGCAGCGTTAAAAAGCGGACGGAGATTGTCGAGAGCGGTCGAGAGGAGCTTTTCCTCCGAAAGGGTGAGGTTGCCGTAGGTTTTGGAGGCCAGCATTTCGAGGGAATCGATCACCGACTTGGCAGCACGCAGATTGATTTGTTTCTGGCCGCTATGAGGGTTTGGGATTTGACCTAAAAAAAGCCCCGCGTTTTGCGCTTGGAGAATTACAAATTCGTTGAAACGAGGATCAGCTGCTGACGAAGACGGCATGGGTTGAGATTCTGGATTCCTGAAGAATATACAAGTGGGAAGAATGGATTCCAGTGGCATTCGCATGCTCGCCACGAAAATCGCCCGCCATCGATGCCCCCAGAAAAATAGGACCCCTCCCGTTTTCTCCCAATTCTTTAGACTTGCAGAGGGAATTCATGGCGATCATCTTCTTGGGTGTCGGTGCGCATCGCTCATCGGCACGGATAATCAATAGCCCTTCCTCACCGATGAAACTTATCATTCTTTCCATCGCGGCAGCCGTTCTTGCCGCCTCCTGCTGCCCAAATGCCGCCCCTGCATCACCGAAGAGCACTTACGTAACTCCCTCAAAATAAGTTGATCCGACTTTTCTTCTCCTTGAAACTTGATCCAAAACTCATAATCCCACTCAACATGACACGCACACTCAGCCTCCTCCTCGCTTCCGCTTTCGCACTCCTTGCAGCCTCATGCTGCTGCACCAGTGATAGCAAACCACCTCGCTTGCACCGTCTCCCTTGGTTCCATGAAATCAAAGAGGCTCCAGCTCCAGAGGCTGAAGTGCAAGTCACTCCTACAAAGTGACTTATACTCTTTTAGCTCTTCGTTTTCAGCCTCATGATGTGTCCTTCCGGCTCTCGGATGGCCTCTCACTTGTTTCCCACATTTTACCCTTCCCGGGACCCACTTTTCGAGTGACGGGAATGGTTTAATTCACTCAAGCGTCATGAAAAAGCCCGATCTGAGCACCGAAAAAATTCGTTATACCAGTAGTCTTCGTCACTACCATCGCTCGGGTGCCGACTCCAGACGGTCATGGGATGAGTGGGTCGATGGTCCACGGGCATCAGTGCGCAAACCCTCGAATGTTCTTAAAATTACGGCGATCACGCTCGGCGTGATTGTACTTTTAGTCATCATTGGGGGACTCATCAACGAACTTCGCTGATCTCAGAAGTCGTTTTTGCACTCTTTCTCGGCAGAATTTGCATGTGCCTTTGACATTCTGGTCCTAGATGGGCAGGTTTTTTCCCCGCTACCATAACCAAAGCGCATCATTCACATCATGGGAAAAAGCCTCTTTCAAAAAGTCTGGGACGCTCACACCGTCGGCACCATCGCTGATGGTCGCAAACAACTCTTCATCGGCACCCACCTGATTCACGAGGTAACCTCTCCTCAGGCATTCGGGATGCTCCGTGACCTCGGCTTGAAGGTGAAGTTCCCTCAGCGCACGTTCGCCACGGTGGACCACATCGTACCGACGATCAACCAAGACGCCCCGCAAGATCCGCTTGCGGCAGAGATGATGCAAGCGCTCCGCGCAAATGCAGACGACTTTGGCGTCACCTATTTTGACCTCAGCTCGGGAAAACAAGGGATTGTCCACGTCGTCGGCCCTGAGCAAGGAATCACCCAGCCAGGGACAACCATCGCATGCGGAGATTCACACACCGCTACGCATGGGGCCTTCGGTGCAATCGCCTTCGGCATCGGTACCACGCAAGTGCGCGATGTTCTTGCAACCCAGACACTCGCGCTCGAGGAACTCAAAGTCCGCCGCATCGAAGTCAACGGCGACCTCCGCCCAGGCGTTTATGCCAAGGACGTCATTCTCCATATCATCCGTCTGCTTGGTGCCAAGGGTGGCATCGGCTACGCCTACGAATACGCTGGCGAGGTCTTTGATCGCATGTCGATGGAAGAACGGATGACCGTTTGCAACATGTCCATCGAGGGAGGTGCCCGCTGTGGATACGTCAACCCAGACGCCAAGACGGTTGCCTACCTTCATGGCCGCCCATACGTGGACATGACCGACTTCAGCGCGACTGCTGCTCGCTGGCTTTCATTCGCATCCGATTCCGATGCGCACTACGATGACGTGGTTTCCATCAACGCCGCAGACATCGAGCCAACCGTGACTTGGGGTATCTCGCCCGATCACGGGATCTTCATCTCGGAGAGCATCCCAGATCCTGCGACCGCCTCCACGCCACTTGAGAAAGCCTCGATCGAGGAAGCGCTGGCCTACATGAAACTTGATGCCGGCGCCCCGATCAAGGGTGTCAAAATCGACGTCGCCTTCATTGGCTCCTGCACCAATGGGCGCATCTCCGACTTTCGTGAGGTTGCGAAATTCATCCAAGGCCACCACGTCGCACCTGGGGTCCAGGCCCTCGTGGTTCCAGGCTCACAAATCGTCGCGATCCAGTGCGAACAAGAAGGACTCCCAGAGATCTTCCGCGCTGCAGGATTTGAATGGCGGGGAGCAGGCTGCTCGATGTGCCTCGCGATGAACCCAGACAAACTCGTCGGCGACCAGCTCTGCGCATCATCTTCTAACCGAAACTTCAAGGGTCGCCAGGGTTCCTCCACGGGCAGGACGATCCTGATGTCTCCTGTGATGGTCGCCGCTGCAGCGATCAAGGGCTCGGTCACCGATGCTCGTGAGCTTTTTGACCTCACCACTCCTGCGTCGATCGCTTGAACACGATCGTTCTGATTCTAACATTTTCTAATCCTTTTTACTATGGCACTTGATCCCGTTCCTTCCGTTTTCGGTAGCGCTGTTTTCATTCCTGGCGCAGACATTGACACTGACCGCATCATCCCGGCTCGTTTCATGAAATGCGTCACCTTCGACGGACTCGGTGAGTTTGCATTTTACGATGTGCGCTTCGATGAACATGGTGCCAAAACCAACCACCCACTCAACGACCCGCGCTTCGCCAATGCCTCAGTCCTCGTCGCTGGCGTGAACTTCGGCTGTGGGTCGTCACGCGAACATGCTCCTCAATCTCTCCGCAAATACGGTTTCAATGGCGTCATTGCCGAGTCGTTTGCCGAGATTTTCTACGGGAACTCGACCACCCTCGCCATGCCTTGCGTGATCGCCAGCGCTTCCGACGTGGCTACGCTACGCGACGCAATCGAGGCAGATCCTGACACGGTGGTCACCATCGACGTGCAAGCACTCCGCGTTCGCACTTCGGGTGGCCTAGATCTTCCTGTCACGATGCCCGACTCGGCACGGGAGGCATTGCTCTCGGGTCGTTGGGATCCCATCCAAGAGTTGCTCGATAACGACGCATCGATTGATGCGAAAGCCGTCGAGCTCGGCTACGTTTGAGATTCTAACAGCCTGCGTGAGACGGGCTTTGGAAACGAGTTGCTGACCTCAACCACTTGCCACCATCACGGCTCACTGGGCGGGCCATCTTCATTAGGCATTCCCGGGCGACCGCCTGATGGCGATGATCCACGAAACTCTTCGGCCGTAAGCTTGCCGTCATGGTTTTTATCCAAGGCTTTGAGAGCCTCGGCAGCCTTGCCCAATTCTACAGCGTCGATGACCCCGTCATGATTGGCATCCAATGCGCCAATGATCGGCATGCGTGGCAACCCTCCGCCCGCTGATGGCGATGAGGCAGATGGGCGCTTGTTCGGCTCCGAGTTGGGGCCATCTTTTAAGATCCCCCGGGGCGAGTTGCCTGCGGGCGCCTGACGTTGGGAATTGCCACCAGGACCTCCGCCAGGTGGGCGATCTCCTTTGTTGAAGCTGACATCTGGTTCACCCCGCCACATCCGCGGCACAAATGGGAACTCAGCGCTGATGCAGTAATAATAGGTGCCCTCGGGAAACTCCGGCGTGATGCCAAAACGTCCATTGCACTCATCAAGGTCGCCGCTGTCTTTGACAAATTCAAAATCCTGAGTGAAGCGTCCATCATAATTTCCGCCAGGCCCATTTTCTTCAGCCGGCCGAGCACCCTTTTTCAGCTGATAGCTCGACTTCATCTTGCGCAATGGACTCTTCGCGTCCTTGGCTACCGAATGCGCTTGAGCAGTGTATACAGGAAATCCGTCAGCGGCCCACGCAACTAACACCATCTTTGTTTCGTCCCCACCGAGCAATTTGACCAACCCATTTGGCAAAGCATGATAGTGATAAGATCCATTCGGCTGCACGTGAGCGTTGTGTTCATCGAGTCCGAGATTGAGAAAGCCCGTGCCCGCCTCATAGCGCCAACCAGAGCGCATGTCGTTATTCCATGACTCGGCCGTACCGGGTTCGAATGGCACCCCATTCACCGCGATGCCCCACCAGTACCCACCCCGCTGCACTGGAGTCTTCGATTCTTTCGGGTGCAGTGGCACGCGGAGTTTGTAACTCTGGGGTTTGATGGTGTTCGGATTACCCCGCCGAGGAAACGTCCCAGGCTGGTGGTCTGGAAGTCCGTTGGACTGAACGATGCGAAATGCCCCATCCACCACGATGCTCACAGAAGCATTGGTTGATGCACCTGGCGAACCGGCCAATGCCACGGAAACCAGCTGAGGCTCCGCGGAGCCTGTGGACTCGCCTTCATGGCCTGGATGAGCAACGGCAGCACCCGCCATCAAGAGCGAGAACGAGATCCAAAGGTTTCCTGTCATAAAGGTTGGCAGATTTTTCATAAAGGTCGCTTCCATCATCAACCTTCGGATTCTCAAATGGTTTCGCACAATCATCAGAAATTCTAACTTGCTGCGTCATGCCGAAGCACCAAATTCCTAACCCGAGAACCTCTAACTTTCGAAATAGGTGTAACCCGCAAGACCTTCACGGAACAGGTCCAGAATCTCACGCCGCTCCTTGGGTGAGATCCGGCCCTCCGTAACAGCCTTCTCGGCAAAGTTGCGGAAGCGCGTCACCAGTTCCTTCGGATCAAACTCAACATAACTCAAAACGTCGGCGACGGTGTCACCCTCGACCTCATGAGTGTAAACAGGTTTGCCTTTTTCCAAATGGACGCCAACCACATTGGTGTCGCCTAACAGATTGTGGAGGTCGCCCAAGGTTTCCTGATAGGCTCCCACGAGGAAAACCGCGAGGTAATATGGTTCACCCGGCTTGAAGTCATGAAGTGGCAGAATTTTGGCAACATCCTCTTTATCGATGAAGCGGTCGATCTTTCCATCGCAATCACAAGTGATGTCAGCCAGCACCGCGCGATTGCGAGGCTTCTCATCAAGCCGATGAATCGGCATCACTGGGAAGACCTGATCAATCGCCCAAGAGTCAGGCAAGGACTGGAATAGACTGAAGTTGCCGTAGTAAAAGTCGACGAGAGTTGAGGAAAGCTCACGCAGATCTTCTGGGATATCATCGAGCTCGGCAATGAGGTTAGAAATACGGGTGACGATGTGCCAGAACCATGCCTCAGCTAGACCGCGTTCGCGCAGGGTTGCGGAACCATAGAAAAACTGAGCTCGCATCTGATCACGATAATAAACCGCATCGTTAAAACACTCCTGAAGGTTTTTCTTATGAATCACCTTATTCACCTCGATGATATTCATGAGGTTTTGCGGAGCGTTTTCTGGAATCGCGGGGGCGACTTCACTGTTTTGTGCGCTGGTGACGTCGAGGATATTAAACACCAACACCGAATAGTAAGCCACCACCGCACGGCCTGACTCAGAAATCAAATTGGGATGCGTCACGCCTGCCTTATCACAAATCTGTGAGACCACCTCAACGATGTCCGTGCAGTATTCTGCAACCGAATAATTGCAAGACGAATGGAAGTTCGTGTGTGAGCCATCATAATCCACCGCCATTCCACCACCAATATCGAGTACGCCCATTGGCGCGCCTTCTTTTACCAGATCGCAATACATGCGAACGGCCTCAGTGGCACCTTCACGGATCGCTGCAATGTTAGGAATCTGCGACCCTTGATGGTAGTGCAGCATCTTCAGGCAACCGATATAGCCAGACTCTTTGAGGTGATCCACCACATCAATGACTTGCGATGCGTTGAGTCCAAAGACCGACTTGTCCCCCGCGCTATCCTGCCAGTGACCCGAGCCTTTGGTAGAAAGGCGGACACGAACACCGAGATTCGGAAGCACTCCAATTTTTCTTGAACGCTCGAGGATCAGGCCCAATTCGCTAGGCATTTCTAACACGAGCATGATGCGAAGGCCCATCTTTTGAGCGTGAAGCGCAAGGTCAATGAACTCTTCATCCTTGTATCCATTGCAAATCAGGTATGCCTCTGGATCGTGCATGTGCGCAAGTGCGGCGATGAGCTCCGGCTTGGACCCTGCTTCTAGTCCGTAATGGTATCTCTTACCAAACTCGGCAATTTCCTCGATCACCTGGCGCTGCTGGTTTACCTTGATTGGATAAACCCCGCGGTATTCGCCACGATATTTTGATTCTACAATCGCCTTTTGGAATGACTCATTGATCTCAGCAATCCGAGAGTGCAGAAGATCCCTAAAACGTAACAGGACTGGCAAGTGAGTGCCTCGGTCGCGAAGCCCGTCGATCACGTCAAAGAGCGAGACCTCCGCCTGAGCCTTATCATCTTCAAGCCTCACAGTGACATGGCCGCTTTTGTTAATGCCAAAGAAATTATGCCCCCAAGTCTTTACGCCGTATAAATCGGCAGATTTTTCAGTCGTCCATGCGTTTTCAGATTTACGCTTAGCGGGCTTGGGCGAGGCAGCGGTGGTTGGAGGTATCATGAAATGAAAGATAAGATGATGTTAGATTTTTGATTCGCCAGGTGGCTTCCAATCTGGGAATTCCTTTGCGAGCTTCTGACGGTATTTTGTGGCTTCGGCTTGATCGGATTGTTGGTCAAGCACTTGAATCAGCTTCCAAAGTGCGAGTGGCTTGAGATCCTTGTCGTCATGGAATTCTACCACGATTAGGTATTTCCCTGCGGCGGTCTTTAAGTCACCAGACTTGCGCTCTAGGTCACCTACTAAAATATTGAGCCCAGCACTTGTGTGACCTTGTGGGTGCAGCGCGAGCGCTTCGTTTGCAGCATTTTTAGCATCTTCAGGGCGCTTGAGTAAAAGAAGAGCACGGCCACGATCTAACAGCGCATCCGCTTTCCATCCTGGATTATCCTCGACCTCCAACACATGATCCGCCGCGAGTAGGGCGCCTTCCAAGTCCTCGATTTCGAGGCGAGATTTGGCGAGATATCTCCAGACCTCTTTAGGGGTCTCACGAGGCTCTTCAGGAGTGGAAACTAGAGCGAGTGTGTTGGCGGCAACTTTGTATTCACCCAAGTTGTAGGACTGCATCCCAGACCACTGGATTGCTTGATTCGGAATGTCAGACTCGTAATTCCATTCGGTCGCAAGTTTGATTTCCTCGGAAAGTTTTTTCTGATCTTGTGATGCGAAGTAGCCGAGTGAAAGTAGAAGTCCCGCGTGTTTACGGTAGGCATCGGGCCGCAGCGTCCGCGCTTTCTCTAAATAAGAAATCGCATCTTTCGCGATGTTCGATTTCACCATGCCCCAACCGATCCAATAATTGGCTTCCGCTTGAAGATTTTCTGTTAGGTTTTTCCCATGTCCCAGCAGCCCTTGATAGCGGACGATCATGTCGGGGATGTTATTGGCCGTGCGCCGCAAGCGTGCAGACTCTAACCACGCAAACGAAGCGATATCATCTGGAATATTGGCAGCGGTGAGGCGGTCATAATCCGCAATGGCCTTCGAAATTTCGGCAGTTTCGGCGTAGGCCTTAGCCCGTTTGGCGATGGCATTCGGCACCCTTGGATCGCTTGGATACTTCGTGATGAAATCATTGAGCGAACGAATGGTGCCTTGGGCATCGCCAGCTTCTGATAGACACCAGCCACGCTGATAGAGCAGGCCCGGACGGTTTTTTTCGCTAACTTTGTTGGCGTTGATCTCGTTATAGACGGCAGCAGCGGCGGCGATCTCCTTTTTGGCGAATAAGGACTCCGCCTTCATCATCAGAGCGGTGTGGATTCTCAGATCCTCTGGCCGTGACTTGCGATAAATCTGAAGAAAGGCATCCACTTGGTCCGGAAGATGCGGCCCTTTGAGGTCATAGAAGCAAAGGAGGCGGTAGTAGGATGCCTGAAAGGCCGTCTCCGATTCCGGCTTGAGGAGCTGCTCGACCTCGCGGAAACGCGGGATTGCCTCACTGGGCATCTTCAGCCGCATGAAAGCGCGCCCAGCGATCATCAGACGATCCGCCTCTTTTTCACCTGATGCTTTGGTTTGGCTGCTCGCAAAAAGATCGATCACCTTGCGGTATTCTTTTTGGGTGAATAAGAGCCCCATGAGTGCGGTCTGCGCATCGGGTCTGAAATCTTCCATGCCATCCGTGTGGAGGATCAGCTGGAGGTATTTGTTGGCCAAGGTGGTCTGGCCGAGCTTCGTGGCAATCAGAGCTGCGCTCAGAGCAGCCTCGCCACAAATTTTAGGAGCATACGGACCGCCAGTCACTTCTTCGAAGCGTTTGAGTGCCTCTTCGCGTTTGCCTGATTTTAAGAGTATATTCCCAAGGGCCACCTTCGCCTGCGGGATGAAAATGCCACCTGCGGGATCCTCGATCACTTTGTTAAGTAACCCGATTGCTTCTCGGTCACGCCCAAGGAGGCGGTAACAATTTCCTGCGAGATAATTGCCACGTGGTCGTTCTTCTGGTTTCCCAGCGTTGGCCGCAAAGCGCTCGAACATCGGAGCAGCGAAGGCATATTCGCCTTTATTATAGTAGTCCGCAGCAAGCGTGTAAGCGGCGGCGGCAGCCCATTTGCCTTTTACATACCGGTTCAACAAGGTGCTGAAGCAACGCTTGCCGTCATCGATCTGGCCCGAGAGGTAATAGCTGTTGCCGAGATACCACCAGGCCATTTCAGCATTCGGATGATTTGGGAATGCGGTCAGGTACTCGTTGAAGATCTGTACGGACTGCTGGAAGTATGCCATCCGCGTTTCGTAGGTCGTGCTGGCTTGAGCGGAGTCGTAGATGTTTTTCCCGCGGAGAAAAAAATCGTTCGCAGCGTCCGAGTTGAGCGCAGGATCGACCGCCACCGCCCTAGGGATCTGGCCGACCACTTGGCTGGAGAGGATCACGACAATGGCGAGTGCGCGTTTCACGGTAGATGGAGCGTGATGCTTTTTGAAGCGTTTGCCAAGTGAATCACTTCGTTGGAGTCGGGCGTTGGGTCGCAAAGGAGATATTCCAAATTCCAGCTTTTTGACAGGTGTCGATCACTTCGACGATGCGTTGGTAAGCCACTTCGCCATCGCCGCGAATCCGGACGGGTTGATTCTTGAACTGCTTGGCGATGTTCGAAAGCTTTTCAAGTAACTCTTTGCGATCCACGGCCAACCCCTCGACCCGAATCAATCCGTCTGCGAGCACGTTGATGATGATTTCCCCGCGAACGCGTTCAGGCTCTGCCCCTTCTTGTGCCGTGGGCACCGAGACATTGAGCTCGGTTTCAGACCTGCTGAATTGCCAACTGATGATGAAGAAGCTCAACAACAAAAGCAGAATGTCGATCATCGGCGCCAGCTGAATGGCGATCGGTGGTGGCTGGCGACTTGAAAATTTCATGCCTTATCCCGGTTAGATTCCGTGAAGATCCTTCCGGTCACCTGCGAGAGGAAGATCCACGTGCGTCGCTTGATCACGACGAACGATTTGTGGCTGGAGGAGTGCGATGAAATGGGTTGCTGCTGCTTCAAGTTCTGCGGTGTATTTTTGCACGCGACCCCGGAAAATCGAGTAAAAGGTCAGCGCGGGGATGCTGATGGCGAGGCCACCAGCCGTCGCAATCAGAGCTTTGGAAACTCCCTCCGCGAGACCCATCTCACGCACGCCTTGGACTTGGCCTGAGTAAATCTGCATGAAAGCCTCAATCATGCCGAAGACCGTTCCTAACAAACCCACCATCGGAGCGATGGCCCCAATGTCCGCAAGGTAGGTGATTCGAGAAGTCAGCATGCCCGCTTGGTGAGATCCCTCCGTTTGGGCGACATCTCGCAAGGTTTCAAATGAGGCTCCTGGGTTAGATCCCATGAAATCGAGGGTTTTCTGAATGATGCGCGCCATGCATTCATTGCGTCGGTTGCTCAGCGCGCTCAGTCCCGCGAAGTCGCGTTTGCGGATCATGGTGTCCGCACTGTTCATGAAGCGATCGCTGACGATTGCATTCCGCCGGATAGTCAGTAGGAGAATCAAGATCAGCAGGACCGTGATCATCGACATCAGCGCGAGTGGATACATCATGAAGCCACCCTTCAGGATGATTTCAAAAAAATTCATTTCCTTCGCGACTGGGGTGACAGCTGGAGCAGCAGCAGAGGCGGCGATTGCGGAGAGGAAATACCCAGCAAGGGAGAATTGGCAGCACTTCATGAACGTACGGTGACTTTACTGATATGCTCAACGAACGCAAGCCCGAGCGGTGGGGATCGACTTGGTGGCTGGCCCGCAGATCGATCAGGTGGTAGAGCCGTCGGCTGGTGACTCAAATCCCAGAATGCCGCTTGCCGCCGCTATCGGAATTTAGGAAGCGATAATAAACTTCGAGCATCAACGTGCAAAGCGCCGTCCGATAAACTTTGCCTTCGCCGCCGCCCGCCAACTCTCCACCGACACCTGGTGGCTTCCAGGAGCCTTCCTCGTTCTGATTGTTCAGCACTTGGTCGCGGAAGATCTCGTTGTATTTTTTCCACCCATCACCGCCCAACTGCATCATGGCTTGAGACTCATAATAATGAACGTACAGGTCGCCGCTTTTATCACCGTAGTCGAACTTGGTGTTTTCAAGCACGTATTTTGCAGCCTTGCTCACTTCACTGCGGCCCCCTTTGCCCCACATTTGGTTGCAAAGCATCCCAACTCCCGTCAGAGTAAAGTAGGGTTTATTGCCAGAAGGTTCCTTGCCGGTATAGCCATAGCCTCCGTTGGCATTTTGCCGACCATTGAGATAGTCTAAGCCCTTGTTGATGCATGCATTTAAGCCCTTGTATTTGATTCCCGTGTGACTGCAGGCCTTGAGGGCTTGGATCTGCCACCCAGTGATCGAGACATCGGGGTGGCCTTTATCCAGAAGATATAGATAAGCCCATCCACCACTCTTGTGCTGGTTATCGATGATGAATTGGCCAGCTTTTTCCGTCATCTCCACCAACGAAGGGATCTCGATTTTCAGTTCCTTGCAGAAGGTGGTGGCCTCGCCGAGCGCGTAGGTGGCGATCGCGTGCTCATACACCCAGCCATTGCCGGTGAAGTTCGTGGCCATCTTCCCATCGCCTTTCATCGCCAGATTGACCAAATACCCGATGCCCTTCATGCATGAATCGCCAAATTCCTGAGATGCAGGGGTTTCGCAGTGCCCAAAATAGGCGAGCAGCGCGAATCCTGTCATTGCGGCTTTATGCGAATCGCCCCATGATCCATCAGATTCCTGCGTCGACTTGAGCCAGCGCAGCGATTTGAGCACTGCATCTTCGCACGCTGGAGTTCCACCGTTCTCGGCGAGACGGGCCAAGCGGTCCTCCTTCGAGCATCGTTTGCGCATGGTCTCTGGGATCAGGCCGAAAAGTTTGCCTGCGCCAGCACCCATGCCGAGGCCGCCACCAGCACCTGCGCCCTTGCCAAATCCTGAGCCACTGCCAGAGCCACCCAATCCGCCCGACATCCCACCGCCACTGAGCGAACTGAGCGTGGACATCTCACCAAAGCTATCACCTTGCTCGGGGATTGCGTACGATGCTTGGGCTCCCTCGGCGAAGACGCGTTTGGCATTGGTCGTTGGGGTGATTTGCGCACGCTTTTTCTGTTGGACTTGGTGTTCGGCTCCACGTTCACCACCGCCGCCACCGGGTGGCATGAAATCCACCTTCTTTTCCGGTTCACGGATGACTTGGAAAATCCAAAACGCACCGATGACCAGCAACACCACGTGAAACAAAGCCGCGAACATCAACGAGCCACCACCGATTTTGGCCCAGAAGCCCATCTTGCGCTCTTTGACTTGGATCAGATTTCCTTCGCTATCGTAAAGTTCCATGGTCGTGATTGGGTGGCGCGATCTGCAAGAAATAAAGTTATTCGGGACTTCCCGCTTGGAAAGTCACATTGGAAATCTCCGCACGGCTTAGCGCGTCGAGCACGTCGATCACCCGATCGTAGCGAGCAAGTTCGTTGGCGTAGATCGTGACCAGCACCTCAGACTTCGAGGCCTTGCTGCTGTCATGGAGCTGCTTCAGGTTATTGGCGAACTCTGGGAGTTGCTTTGCATCCGGCGTGTCGAGCGGATCGTCGTTGAGATACACTTGGCCGTCATCCTCAATCCGGACGGCGATTTCATCAGGCATCGGCGTGTCGGTCTCCGTCGCCACGGTTCCTGGCAACTTGGTGTTGTGGGCATTCTCCACCTGAACGGCACCCGCCATCACCATGAAGTAGAGCATGATCACAAAGACCACGTCGATCATTGGTGCGATCTGGAAACCCAGATTCACCTCTCCAGATGGCGTTCTTTTGCTGCGGCGGCTCATGGAAAATTATTTGTTAGAAGCGGCAAATGAAATATCGGCGATGCCGCCTTCACCGACGAGGTTCATCACCTTTTGAACTTCGATCGCTGGGAGCAGTTTATCACCTCGGATCACTGCCCGCAGCCTCTCATCCTTCGCGCGGCGCTCTTTAAGGTAGGGGATGAGATCTGAAATGGTTGGATAAGCGATGTCGTCGACCAGTAGCAAAGATTTGTTCTCTTTGGGATCCCAGCGGAGGTTGATGGCGATCTCGTGCTTGGACATTTCTGGATCCCGCTTTTTGGCGTGAGCCGAGATAGGGAGCGTGATTTTTTTATCCACTTTCAGCACCTCGGCCGAGGTGATGCTCATGAAGAAGATGAGCAGCACGAGCAGCACATCGATCATGGGAGCAATCTGGAACTCAGGTTCCCCGCTCTCTCCTCCTCCTCCTCCGCCGGCCATGGTTTTTTCGTGTTAGGTGTTAGGGTTTTAGCCAATGAGGCAACTCAGGCACCTTGCTGACCTTGAACCCAGTTTGGCAGGGCAGCGAATGTTTCTTCCTGACCGACATCGGCATCCTTCAAATACTCGTATGGCGCGTTGCGGAACAAGCGGCTGGATTCCTCCTCAAGGTGATGGATCCCTGCCTGCAGTTTGTTGCGGAGGAAATAGAATCCCATGAATGCTGGGATCGCGATGAAAAGACCCGAAGCGGTGGCGATGAGAACCTCACCAATGTGACCGGAAAGCGCCGCTGGATCGCCGATCCCCGCAGATCCGAGACTGGCAAAGGCACCGCGCATGCCCGAAACCGTTCCGAGGAGACCCACCATCGGCGTACAAACCCCAATGACGGATAGGTAGTTGATTCGTGTTTGGAGCTTGGAATTCACCTTGTCGACCTCAGCGATGAGAGCCTCTTCGGTGGCGGACTTGCCATAGCCAACGGAAGAAAGCGCCGAGCGAACGACATTGGCAAACGGGCTGTTGAGCGCCTTCATCGCTTGGTAAGCACCGATGTAGTCACCCGCGAGAAACGATTGCTGAGCGATGGAAACATCCTCGGCGGGAACCATTTTCTTGTCGTTGGTGCGCATCCAGATGTCAATGATCAGCCAGACCGTCGCGATCGAGAAGCCGCCGATCGGCCACATGCACCAACCACCATCGGCAAGGACGTCGATGAAGGTTTTTTTCACTTCTCCTGCTTTAGCTGCCTCCGCGGCGAAAGCGGACATCGGGAGAAACACGAGCGCCGCATAGACGGCCTTTTGGATGGTTTTTTTCATGGCGTTAGATTAGAGAGTTGGGTGAGCAAGAGATAGGTTAGTTTATTTGAGGCTATCAAGACGTTTGGTCGCATCCACGGCGACCAAGGTGCCAGAGGAATTGCGAATGCAAGACTTGAGGAGTGCAACCGCTTCTTCGCGGCGGCCGCGAGTGGCAAGAATTTCCGCTGCCTTCAGTTCTGCAACCGCGTTGAGTACCATGCCACCGGATGGAAAAAGGCATGGCACCATGAGATAAGCCTCAAGAATTTCATTTTCTTGTTGGAGTGCCTTCGCAGGATCGCCATTGCGTTTGACGGCATTGAGCAACTCCGCGCGCAGGAGTGAGGCGTAGGCCCCGACATCGGCCGGCAAGTTATCCGTAGTTAGATCGCGGAAAGCGACTTCACGGTCGCTGGTGCTGGTGGAACTTGGCGCAAGAAGAGCCTTACCAAGCACCACGAAGGGGTCGATCCCTTGGGTAGCCGTGGCATCAGAAATTTGTTTGCCGATTTCAGCGCACTTGGCAGCGTCGCCATTCAAGGCATAAGCCACCAACGCCGCACGAGCCGCCTCTAACCAGAAATTTCCAGAGATCTTGGCAGTGACCCGCTGCGAAGCGAGCAGTCCCTCTAAAGGTTTGAGCGCATCGCCAGGACGCTTCATGAGCACCAATGCGATGGCGGGATCGAGCTCGGGTGGGCGCTCACCATACACGTGATCTGCGCTGGCCAAGGGGAACGATTGTCCAGGCCCGAAGCCGTCAGCAATCGCCTGCATCACCAGATTATCATTTTGAAGAATGACCGCCGAGACAGGCACCGAGCGACCATTCTGAAACACGATGCGGATCGGCTCGGCCGCATTTGCCAATGACAGGGGCAGCATGGCGACCGCGCCAAGGAACAAGGCGGAGCGGATTGGGCGCGATGGAAGTGTCATGGGTTTAAAATTCACTTGATGAGCTCGCTGGCTTTCTTGAAGCGCTCGGTGTTTTTGAGTTTCTGGTTTGCGGCCAGCGCGCGAATCGTTTCATCGGCAAGAGTCTTATTGCCGAGGTCTCCCGCGGTTTCGTAGGCCTGCCAATATGCTTCAGCACAAACCTCAGGCGTGCTTTGATAAGCAACGTACACTCTCTGGTACGTGCCGTGAGCTTTTTTGAGCAATTCGAGTTTGGCATCATTTCCAGCAGCTTTCGCGCCTTGAGCCCGATAGATCTTACCGAGAAGAATGTAGGCCTTGCCTGCCATTTCGCCGCGGAACATTTTGTCTCCAGCCACTTCGAGTGCTAGCTTTTCAGCGGCGTCGAATTGCTCAAGCGCGACTAGGGCTTGCAACTTGCCGAGCGTGGTCTCCTTGAAGCGTGACATCCCTGGGTTCTGCGCCAGTGCGTCTTCAAAAATTTTCAAGGCCTCGGCTGGTTGCTTGCGCGCCAGCGCCACATACCCCAAGCCCACAGGTCCCGCATCGGCAAACATGCCCTCACGATGGCGATCCACCAACCTCTGGAACATGGCGGTCGCCCCGTCGAGATCGCCCAGCTTGAGAAGAATCTCGCCCGAGACTGCCAGCAATGCGGGGCTAAGCACCGCGGGGTCCTTGGCATTGATCGTGGCGATGCCCTTCAGATAAAGATCCGAGCGGTCTGGCCGTTTGAGCAATTGAGCGAGTCGAGCACGAGCGTAATAAAGCCGCGCGTTGGTCGTGGCGTTCTCACGCTCTGCAGTGGCCTTGTTCAGAATATCGACGAGTTGCTTGTCGACGGCATCGACATCAACTTCGCTAGGTTTTTTGCGAGGGACCAAGGTTTTGACCAATTCGTCGATCAGGAACTCGACTTGTTCGGCATTTGGATTCGAGATCCGCGATTTGAGCGCATTTGCGAGCATCTCCGCTGCTTCATCAGCCTTGCCTTCACGGGCTTTCATTTTCGCGACCCACGATGCCGAGAGCAGGGCCAACGGACTATCAGGCTTGCGTTTGAGAAACTCCGCATGAAGCGCAGCGATCCCCGCAAAGTCCTTGTTGCCCGAAAGCAGGGTCGTGGCCGAATCCAACGCATACTGGATCACATCGTCCGGATTTTCTGCCCAAACCGCTTTCTTGTAGGCCTCCAACGCATTCGCTTGGAACTTCGCGAGCTCATCCGCCTTGTCTGAGGTCTTCTTCTTGTAGGTGTCGGCGAGCAGGCAGTACATCGAACCCGCGGAAGTGTCATCAGGATGCTCGTTGAGGAACTGCGTGAGGTCGCGGATGATTTTGTCGGTCTGATCGACGTCCTTGTCGTTGAAGTCGATGAATGCGAGGCGGTAGCGCATGTCACCGGCGTATCGTCCATCGGGGAATTTCGTGAGGTATTCCTTACAAGACTTGAGCGTTTCCTTATAGTTGTTGGTTAGGAAATTCGCCATCGCGACATAATAGTGCGCGTTTTCGTTGAGCGGACTGTCAGGAAAGGTTTTGATGATCTTATCAAAGAACCCAGTGGCTTCTTTAAAATTGCCATCTTGGAACCAAGCAAGTCCTTGGAAAAACGTGTAGCGGTCGAGGTTGGCAGAGTCCGGGAACTTTGCTTCCAGCCCACGGTAGAGGGTGCCAACTTCTGCCCAATTTCCATTCTGGACCAACACCTCGCCTAAGAGAGATGCCACTTGTTCGACGTTGTCGGCGGTTGGGTATTTCCGCACGTAGTCGTCACACAGGGACTTGAGCTGGGGGATATTTTTCAGCTCGTTGGTGATGATGATTTCCGCATAGGCCGCAGACTTTGCATCCGTCGCGGAGGCGTATTTGTTGCGAATCGTCTTAAAGCAGACGAGCGCTTCTTCGTAACGCTCGAGATAATACAGGCAGCGGCCACGGCGCATGAGCAAGGCGGCATCGAGGTCGGTCTTTTCCTCAACCGCTTGAAGCGCTTTTTCCGCCAGTTCGATGGCAGGTTTGAGGCCATTGACCAGCTCTGATGCCGATGAGCGTTGGCCCAAGGGCTTGGTCTTTTCGAGTTCGACCCGAGTCTCAAGAATCTTCAGAACCTTGCGCTGGGAATCAAGTGCTGCCTTCTGGATCTCCAAGATCTGGCTGCGTGGCGGCACCGACCGGTAAATCGCGAGAGCGGAATCATACGATTGAGTTCCCACCAACTCATCCCCGCGGACGATCACTTGGTTGGCATACCAAGCAAGCGCGTCACGAATGCCGACTTGGGTACTCAAACGACTCAGGTAGGACACGAGGTCTTCGAGTTTTCCAGTGTCTGCAAGCAGCCCGATCACCTCCACCGCCGCCGTCGTCTGCTGGGGCGTGCGAATGTCCGAGC
>CAILVZ010000376.1 GCA_903837825.1 Akkermansiaceae bacterium
GGGCGGCGGAATGACAATGGAATAACCATCCTTTTCCGACGCGGGATTCGCTTCAAAACATTTTCCTTCAATCCACGCGGCATACCATTTGGCTTCAACCGCTTGGGGTTCATAGGCTTTCGCTAACTCGGACATGGGGGTGGATGCTTGCCAGACGGAAGGGGTTTTGTCCAGCATGGGAAACGCGCAATCACATCGATTTTCCACGAAAATCGCGGCGATAGCTCACTGGCGGAACTCCCACCACTGCGCGAAAGTTCACCGTGAGCCGCTCGTTGCTCTGAAACCCACAACGCTCTGCAACCATTCCCACCGGCAGATCCGTGGTCGTTAGAAGCGCCTTGGCCCGCTCCACACGCTCATGCTGGATCATCGCGTGCGGCGACCGCCCCAGCCCGTCCTGAAAATGCCGCTCCAAAACCCGCCGCGAAACCCCGATGCGCGTCGCCCATTCCTCGACCGAATTCACTGCGGCCAAGTGCGCCACCAAATACTGCATCGCCCGCCTCACCACCGGATCTCCCACCGCCTCGTAGGAGCTCGAACCACGCGCCACCACCTCAAGCGGCGGAATCAAAATCGGCTCGGTCGGCGGAATCCCATTCCAAATCCGTTCCAACGCTTGGACGACCTCCGCCGCCAATCGCCGCCACGGTAGCCGGATGCTGGAAAGCGCCGGTCGCGCCATCTCACAAACAGTCTCGTCATCATTCGCAGAAATCACCCCCACCGCAAAGGGAACCTCCAGCCCCGCCTGCGCTGCCGCCTCTAACACGTGGCGTCCCGTCGGATCGTGCGCCGAAAAAATCCCTAACGGCATCGCCTGCACCGCCAACCAATCTACCATGTCTTCGTCTGGCTCACGCCAGTATTCATCATACTGCCGCCAATCCCGAAATTCCTCCCAATAAACCGGCACATCACCCACGACCGACCGAAATCCCTCCAACCGCTGCTTGGCGTAATGGGCGCCACGCCGCCCAACAAACGCAAAATTCCGATATCCTCGCGAAACCAAGTGCTCCGCCGCCAAACGACCGATCGCCAAATCATCAATGTCGACACTGAAAACCCCACAGACCGCCTCATCCGATGGCACCAACACCACCGGACAGCCCAGTCCTAGCAATTCCTCAGTGAGACCCGGCAACCACTCGGTCACGATCGCGCTGGGCTTCCACTCCGTCAGGCTTTTCAGCAGCAAATCCCGCTGCCGATACAGGTCGATGATCCAGAAATCATAGCCCATTCCCGCAAAGGGCGCGAACCCGGGCGTCAACCGCCGCACGTTCACGGATGACTGGACCACCGCAATGCGCCGAGAGTGTTCTTGCTTAGCGTGTCGCATTTCATCAAGAAGCTAGCGGAATTTGCGGTGGCAACGCCAGCGGATTTTTCACATCGTTGCATCGAGATCGCGACCCCGCCATCCATCAAACACCAACCCATCCGACATCCACCATGAATTCATTTCCCTGCGACGCCGTCAGTTACGAAGGCCCAAGCTCAAAGAACCCGCTTTCGTTCAAACACTACAACGCCTCCCAAGTGGTCGAAGGCAAAACGATGGCCGAGTGGTTTCGCTTCGGTTGTGCATACTGGCACACCATGCGTGGCACGGGTTCTGATCCATTTGGCGCAGGCACCGCCGCTCACCCATGGGATGATGGCACCGACTCGATCGCCAATGCCCAAAACCGCGCACGCGTGTTCTTCGACTTCATGCAGAAGGTCGGCCTCGACTATTATTGCTTCCATGACCGGGATGTCGCTCCCGAACTCGGAAATCTAGCAGCATCGAATAAGGCGCTGGATGCCGTCGTGGACGTGCTGGAGGAAGAACAAAAGCGCACCGGCAAAAAGCTTCTCTGGGGCACCGCCTGCCTCTTCTCCCACCCTCGCTACCAACAAGGCGCCGCAACCAGCCCGAACGCTCAAGTTTACGCCTACGCCGCAGCCCAAGTCAAAAAAGCCATGGAAGTTACCCATCGCCTAGGTGGTGAAGGGTACACATTCTGGGGCGGTCGCGAAGGCTATACGACCCTTCTCAACACCAACATGAAGCGTGAACTCGATAACCTCGCACGCTTCCTCCACATGGCGGTCGATTACAAAAAAGAAATCGGCTTCAACGGCCAATTATACA
>CAILVZ010000377.1 GCA_903837825.1 Akkermansiaceae bacterium
CCGATCTGCAAATTAATGTCCATCATCACCACATGCGGCCGAAATGCATCGATCTTTTTCAGAGCCTCCTCAGCGCTGGTCCAAACACCCAAACAGCGAAAATCACTCGCAGATTCCACGATCTTACGGAGACCATTGCCCAGTGCTGGATTGTCCTCAACGATTGCAACTTCAGTCACCTGTTCGCGGGAATTTGACATGCAGTCAATAAATCGATTTTGCGTCGCCAATCAAGGGAAGAGTGAGAAAAACCTTTGTTCCACCCATGCGATGACTCTCCACGCGGCATTCACCACCTGCATCTTGCATCCTCTGCCTGAGATTCCCCATCCCATTCCCACCCGCAGCGTAATCCACCAAAAATCCACATCCATTATCCTGAATCCAAATATCCAACGCCTCAGCTGTTAGCTCAAACCGAAGGATGACTTCACTCGCTCCAGAATGCTTCACAACATTATTGAGTGCCTCCCGCGCAGCAAGAAAAACGCTATGCCGCTGAGTTGTGATCAAAGGGATGTCGGGAATATCGGGCATAACATCGAGTCGGAGCGGAATTCGGGCAATGTCGAGAAACTCACGAGCAAAAGCCGCGAGGTAATCGACCAGAGACCGAAGGGTGTCCTCGCGCGGATTCACGGCCCAAACGATTTCGTCCAAGCTTCCAACTACATGCTTTGCCTTCACCGAAAGCTGGTCGAGCGGTGTATGAAGCTCAGTTTTTTCAGCATCCTCAGCAGCAAGTGCGGCGAGAATGGATATCTCTGTTAGACTCGCACCCAAATCATCATGAAGGTCGCGCGCGATCCTCGAGCGCTCCCCCTCCCGTGCATTGCGAACTCGAAGCGCCTGCATCCGACCTTTCAGCCGCATCCGCGCGGAGACCCAACCAATTCCCATGGTCACCAAAAGGACAACCCCTCCAATCGAAACCAAAAATAGACTCGTCTCCCAAAAATGAGGTTGGATAACTACCGCGATCCGCGCAGGACCTGGACTGCGCATTCCGTCGCCACTGACCGCCACCACTTCAAATGTATACTTGCCTGGTGGAACCGCTTCGAATGCCGCAACACGTTGGCTGCCGAGTTCACGCCACGCATCGTCAAGACCTGCGAGACGAGCACGATAAGTGATCTTTTCTGGCGCCCCCAAACTCAACCCCACGAAATGGAATTCTAACCTAGCACGACCAGGCTCTGTGGAGATTGGTCCGATTTCACTAGGATGACGAACCCCATTGACCATCACGTCTTGCATGATGATTGGCGGGGCGACCATATTTGGGGAAACAAGATCAGGTCGAACTCGCGCGATTCCGTTTCCGGTGGGAAACCAAAGTAAGCCATCCTTGGCGCGCCAGCCAGCGGGTTGAAACCCCCCAATGCATTCACGCGATGGCAACCCGTCCGAATGATCCAACCGGAGCCACTGCACCGAGGACCTTGGATTGCGCAAATGAGCGAGCAATTCACTACGTTCCGCTCGGATGATGCCACCTAAAGAACCAAACCAAATGTATCCATGCCCATCGTCTAGCACACAAGTCAACCTCGAATCAGGAAGCCCATCGGTCACATCAAAACAATGCCACCTGAATCCATCCCACAAGAAAAGTCCCCCACCCAGCGTTGAAACCCATGTCTCCGTCTCGGAAATTGGCAAAATGCCAGAAACCCACTGATGCTTTAATGCATCAGCAGTGCCGATGGATTTAAAACCTTTTTCGCTGCCAAGCAAAACAATACCAGACGAAGTTCCCACAATGATTCGACCAAGTGGAAAAGGCTGAATCACGGTAAGATCAAGATCACCCACACCATCCAACCCACCGAACTTACGAACCTTATCACCTGACAACGACGCGAGTCCTTGCGATCCACCAAACCATAGAGCTCCTGATTCATCCTGCCCGATCGAACGCACCTTGGACAGACCTGGATTCTTGGCGAACTGAAGGCTAAACTGCCCATTATTGTAACGAAAAACGGATCCATCCCTCGCGGCAACCCAAAGTCGCTGATCCCGATCCTCAAACAACGCGGATGCAGGACGCTGGTATCGTGACTTGGAAAGTTCGATATACCTAGATTCTCCAGCACTCCAAACATTCACCCCCCCGCTACCCTTTGCGATCCACCACCTACCGGCTCGATCTTCTAACAACGCTGATGCAGTTCGCTCACTCTGGCCTTCATCGGTATCAATGACATCCACGCGGGCTTGTCGCACACGAACCAACCCATTGACATGAGAGGCGAGCCAAATGTTTCCCTCACGGTCTTCAAACATTTGGTTCAATCCAAAACCTTGGCCGATCTGCGGTAAATCAACTTTGATCGCCGAG
>CAILVZ010000378.1 GCA_903837825.1 Akkermansiaceae bacterium
CGGGCTGGACATGAATCGCGGACGACGTAGAATGATGACCTTGAAGGGGGTCGTAACCCTTCAGGCCTATATTTAGGTTAACAAACATCGGGGACATGATGGCATTCGTGCCTCATGTCCCCAATCTTTGATGAAGAGCCGTTAAATGTCTCACCCTCAATGGGTTATGAAGGCAAAGTTGCTCTTGGTTGACACCACTTCCAGTGTCATGAAGTCCCCACCGCACTTGATTCCAATTTTTGCGGTTGGCGCGTTCTCAGGCGGTGCATGAGTGCTGCCTTGATGTAGGCAAATGGGTGGGGCAGTGAGTCCACACGGGTGATCACGCGGCACCATGGCGGCTGCGTTTTACGAAGGTTACTCGACAAATGGGTTGATGACACGAACGCCTGCATAGCTCTGATCGTGATTCAAGTCTTCCGAATAGACGGTCTGGCATCCAAGTTCCACGGCAGCTGCGATGATTGCGGAGTCCCAATAGGAAAGCTTGTAGCGGTTCTTGATCTGGAGTGCCGCCCAGAACACAGCTTCGGTGACTGCCAGAATCGGGTAGGCTTCGAGCGACTCAAGAATTCCCACCACCTGATCGTGGGGGAGTTTGAATTTTGCCGTGGCGTTGACGTAAAACTCCGCCTGCACCTGCACGGAAAGGCTACCACCTTCCATCGCCAGCAGCTCCCTTGCTTTGGCCCGCTTACGCTCTTCAGACTTGGCACTGGATGCGGCGTAGAGCAGGATGTTGGTATCAAGGAAGAATTCAGCGTGCATTCGCTTCGGCTCGGTTAAGACGTTTACCGGCGGTGATCCCCGGCACCTTGTCCATGGCGGCAAATAGCTTCTTGGCCCGGTCTTTTGCCGCTACATGTTTCTCCGAGATTACGTGCTCCAAGCCTTGAACCACAAGGGCTCGCAGGGTAGTCCGGCGCTCGGCAGCGATTACCTTCGCCTCTTTAAGAATGGAATCGGGCAGTTCAATCGTGGTTTTCATGACCCGTAGATACGGTTCTATGGTTGATTTGTCAATTCCTGTTCCATTCGCATGTCAAAGGCACCTAACGGCAATAAATGGCCCGTAAAAATGGCGCGACTTGGCATGCGGATGGTGCGGAGAACGCGGCGTTGGAAGCTGTCGTACGTGTGTGTAGCGATTTCGAGCCTGTCACTGGGTTCTGAGGGATCACGCTGAGCAGGCGGTTGTGGCTGTCCCACGTGTAGGTGTTGCCGTTCCGGAAGTTGAGGATTTCCCCGTTCAAGCCGGAATCTCCCTGTGGCTGCAGGGCGGTATTCAATCTGTCTGGGAAGTTGAATTGCTGGCTTGCGGAGGATCGGGCCTTCGATCGAAATCGTGGCCACTCCATCCTCGACGCTGAGAAGTGGATTGGACGAATCCGGCTGCCGCAATGGGCCACCACGATACGATGCAGATGCGGCCGCAATCGACCGCAGTGCTTCGGGCTGGATCAACCATTCGCTGTGTTGGAGGAGAACTGGGTTCACGCCCCGGCGGCGGTTTCAACGGCACGAAACGAAAAGGCGGATCCGAAGACCCGCCCTTGCATTTATAAGAAAGTGGAAATTGAAGGACTAGCGTTTCCGGCGGATCAACATCATGCCGCCTGCTATCACAGTTAGAATCAGCGACGTGGGTTCAGGGACGGCCACACTGGCGACACGGAACCCGATGTCGTAGTTCTCGTACGTGGGGTCGTGGCTGAAGCGGGACGAGAAGCGCAAGGTGGCGACGCTGTAGACCCAAGCGCCCCCGCGAAGCCCGCGCTTCGAGCCGACTATCACTGCGTCATTCCATTCCCAGACGTTGCCTCCTTGGTCATTGGTTCCATAAGAACTTGGATCACCGCTGTAGGTGCCTATATTGGTGGATGCACTTGAACCATAATTCGCATCCGCCGTGGTGATCGTATTCTGACCGTTCGGGTAGAGCGAGTAGGATGTGTTCGCCGCACTGTAATAGGCCGCCTTATACCACTCGTTCTCACTTGGGATGTAGACTTGCGCTCCGATGTTAGCGGTGATGATTCCGCTGTTTGCATTGTTGAGTGTATAGGCACCAGTTTCCATGCTGGCATTGCCTTGGCCGTTCATCATCCAGTTGGCAAAGCGTGCGGCATCAAGCCATGAAACATAAACCACCGGGCGCTGGGCGAGGGCCGTAGTCACCGTGTAGCTGAAGCTGCCGGAACTGCCCGATTGCGTGATGCCGTAGGTCGGCATATTGGAATTATAGATGGCATTCGTATTCGACTGCCCTTTGGCATTGAGGAACTCACCGTACTGGGCGTTAGTCACTTCATATTTACCAATCCGATAGTCATGATCCACCGCGCCGTACCTTTGAGTTCCGAAAGTGTATGGATCGCCATCCGCAGTATCTGCCGCGTTGTTTGCGTTGCCGATCGTAACCCAGTCCATCGTGACGGTGGCTGAGGCGGAGGTGATGACCGCCGCGACGATGGCGCAAGTAGACAGTGGGAGGTTTCGTTTCATTGGGTAATCGATTTTGATTTTGATTTTCTAGAACCAATTCCATTAGCTGCATTACGCTGAAGAATCAAGCTATTCGATGGAATTTCTAATTAGATTTCTCAATTTCCTATCATCTGGAAGGGACTATCGGCGGCTGAATGCTTGGATTTCCCGCAGGCTTCCAGAGCATCTCGATCGGCACGCCGTGTTTTGCCGCCGTCTCAAGAATGAGCTTCGCATCACTGGCGCGACGTTCGATTTCCTCGCCGAAGTCAGCACCTAGTTCTTGGAAGTGGTCGGATAGCGTCTTGAGTCCCATTTCCACGTCCGCACGGTTCTGCTGGGCTTCCCGTCCGGCGTCTACGGTCACACGCTTCGGAGGAACTGAGGAAATCTTCCACCAGCCTTCGATGGGCGGCAGAAGTCCGCGTGAGATCGCGTCTCCAATCACGTAGGTCCACACCGGTTTGATGAGACGGCGTTCTAAGATCATCTGGCGGAACGAGAATCGACGATCCGCCTTGGCCACGATCAAGCGCACGCCCGCACCACCGATCTTGCTGGAGTCGGCAGCGAACTCGAACGGGATCACTCCGAGTGCAGAATCCCTTCGGAGATGTTCGAGGAACCCGGTGAAGGTGGGAGATGGGCGGTTCGACTGAAAACTCTCAATCGACTCGTCTGGTTTGAGTGCCACGAGTTTTCCGCCGACGATGCGCTGGAGTGTGACCCCATCGACAGAAGGGGGAACCGGGTCGGACGCTGGGGGAGGGATTGGTTGGATGGTGGATTGCGGGATAAATTCCTTCCGGGGTTCGGCAGGCTTCGGCGCCTCGCGCACGGCTTTAAACTCGGCGGCTAGGTGTTTTCTTTTTCGTTTCATCGGTCTGATTTCGGGGTAATTCGACCCTTGAGCTGGCCCCAAAAATCCGACCACGCAGCGGCTAAGCTAAGCTATGGTGGATGGGTGCGACGGATTGATGGGAGGTCATGGATCTTTTGTCAAGGTTGCTCTTCTTCGGATGGAAAG
>CAILVZ010000379.1 GCA_903837825.1 Akkermansiaceae bacterium
AGCGTCCATTGTCTTCGAGCACGTAGTAGACGCCGTCCGTGCCACGAATGAGGTCGCTACCGCAAATGTGAATGTAGATATCGCCCGCGACGTCGACCCCTCTGAATTCTGGCCGGTAGTGTTTGGCCTGTTCGATGTAAAACCTCGGAATGACCTCATCCTTCAGGATCTGTTGGTCGTGATAGATGTCGTGAAGAAACAGGTTGAGTGCGACGATTCGCTGGGTGAGGCCCGCTTCGAGATGTTCCCATTCGCTTGCAGGCATCACCCGCGGGATCGGGTCAAACGGGAAGATTCGCTCGGTTCCTTGATTGTCATGGTAGACGTTGAAGGTGATCCCTTGACGCAAGAAATAGAGCTCTGAATTGGCTTTGCGGGTGAGGAAATCGCGTTGGTTCAGCGTGCTAAATTTTTTCAGAAGTGGCTCGCAGTGGGTTCGGACGGTGCCATCGGTCCCGAACATTTCGTCATAAAACTTGCCAGAATCATAGCCATTGAACATTTCCATACGTGGTTTTCCCCAATTAAGCACAAGGTGGGCCAAGTTTTAAAGATCGTGGATTCAAACGAGGCATCACCCTAGAGGAGCGAAAAGGTGAGAGAGTGTCTCCGCATCGACCTTGAGTTTGGTGGTTTCTTCCGAGAGGAGGGCTTCGACGAGTGATGCCTTGTGCTTTTGGAGTTCGAGAATGCGGTCTTCGATCGTGCCGCGGCAGACCAGCTTGTGAACGAAGACTGGCTTGGTCTGTCCGATTCGGTGCGCGCGGTCAGTGGCTTGATTTTCGGCCGATGGGTTCCACCAAGGATCGTAGTGGATGACGGTGTCAGCCGCAGTGAGATTGAGGCCGGTGCCGCCCGCTTTGAGTGAAATAAGGAAAATTGGAATCGTGCCAGACTGAAATTTTTCAACCAGCGCTGCGCGTTCTTTCGTTTGGCCGGTGAGCTTAAGATAGGGGATTTTCGTTTGCAGCAAGTGATCCTCAATAAGGGCAAGCATGGAAGTAAACGAGGAAAACAGGAGGATCCTGCGCCCTTCTTCGATCAGAGTCGGCAGGAGTTCACGGACGAGATAGTCGAGCTTTGCGGATTCTTTGATTTTTTGTGCGGAGGGAGTTTTGAGCAACTGTGGGTGGCAGCAGATTTGGCGGAGTTTGAGCAAGGCATCGAGGACGATGATGTGCGACTTCGCGAGGCCTCTAGCAGCGATGGCATCCCGAACACGCTGATCCATCGCGGCCCGCACGGACTCGTAGAGATCGCCTTGTTTTTTGGTGAGATCGATTCCATGCAGGATTTCGGTTTTCGGGGGGAGCTCACTTGCCACTTGGTCTTTGGTTCGCCGGAGAATGAGCGGGGAGACCCGGCGATTCAGGGCGAGTTGGGCATCGCTGCAGCGGGTGCGCTCGATGGGGCGGCGGAGTTGTGAATTGAACGTTTTTTCATCGGCGAGAAAGCCTGGCATGAGGAATCGCATGAGGCTCCAGAGCTCACCAAGGTGGTTTTCCATTGGAGTGCCTGAGAGGCAAATTCGATGGTTCGACGTGAGTTGGCATGCATGCTGGGAAGTGACCGCTTTGGGATTTTTGATGTACTGCGCCTCATCGAGGATCAGAAGGTGCCATGGTTGATTCTTTAGCTCTTCAAAGTCGCGGGTGAGCAGGGGATAGGACGTGAGAACCACATCGGCCGCACTCACCTCGCTGAAGGCCGCTGTGCGATCCTTGCCCTGGAGCACAACCACCTTGAGATGAGGCGTAAATCGAGCGGCTTCGGAGGCCCAGTTGGGAACGACCGACGTTGGGGCGATCACGAGCGATGGAAGGCCCGGTCTTTTGGCGCACTCCGCAGCGAGGTGTGTGAGAGCTTGGAGGGTTTTGCCAAGGCCCATATCATCGGCGAGGATTCCATTGAGACCATTGGACGTAAGAAATTGAAGCCAGCGATATCCGTCGAGCTGATAGGTTCTTAAATCAGCACAGACACCTGGTGGGACTTCCGCAAGCGGTAGGTCGGTGATGTCTTGGAGTCGCCGCCCAAGTTTGGCTAATGCCCGGGTCGTCTCGGACGAGTCGATTTCGAGGGCGCTGGCCACCCCGGCGGCGGCAAGTCGATCCATTCGGATCGGCCCTGTACCTGCATTTCCATGAAATAGGTGTCGGACTTGTTCGATCAACTCCAGCAGCCGTTTGGCAGGAAAATGCATGAACCCATCTGCGGGGTCTTCACATTGAAGCGTGATGAATTCGGGAAGATCAGGCGCATCTGATGCAGGCAGATCTTGGAGAAGACCATCGGCAATGATCGGGATCAAGCTGACGGGTTTGCCATTCAATTCAATGGTGGCATCGAAGCGGAACCAGTCGATGCCATGATCCGAGTCGGCCTCGATCGTCGGCATGAATTGGTCGATTTGGTGAACCGTTAGGCCTGCGTTGGCATCGACCTCAATGGTCCAGCCCGAGTCACGAAGTGTTTGCATTTCTGAGCCATGCAGCAGCCTCAACCAAGCGAGACGAGGGAAGGGCTCTGAATCCTCTGGTATGCATGAGAAAAGCGCGGCATCGTCCAGAACCTCTGACCTAACCCGTTCTGAAACCGCGATGAAGCCGAGATTCATCAGGCGCCTTGCCTGCAATTGCTCGGCCTTGAAATCGCGATGCCAGACAACGCGCTTGCCACCTAACAGCTCCGCATGACTCTCGGTTTGGCGTTTGGCGAGCGGCAAGAGCAGAGGGCTATCCGCGTAACGAAATTTGATCTCTCCGACGATGTAAGGCTTCTTGTCCCACTTGCCTCCCAAGACACGCGTGTAGACACGCAAATGGGGCGCTGGCTTGCATTTGGGTCGGGCTTCCGTCTCTAATTTTTTCGGGATGGGTAAATCCATCGCCGCAATGGCCGAAACCCGCGCGGTCACCGTTTCGATTAGATCTGCGGAAATGGGTGGTCCATCTTGCCAAGTTTTCAGCAGCTGGCTTGGCAGTGCGGATTCGACCATGCCAAGGGTCATGGAGGCTGGATCAAAGTAGCGCGGCGGTTCGGTAGGAAGGATCACGATTTCTGGTGAATCACACCGAAGCATCGGCCGCGCTCCTCCGTCGGCCGCGACCTCCCAAGTGGCATGAATATTTACGGGTGGGCCAAGGCTCACCGGATGGTAGCTTGCCGAGTCCATCTCTTGCGCGTAGGACTCTGCGGCATAAAACATGCGGCCGGTCGCGGCGGCAGCCTCAAGAAGGTCCTCCCAATCGGGCCCTTCAAGGGGTAGATCGCCCCAAACTTCGTGCCGTCTCAGCCGCTGGTGATAGAGTGTGGTGATCAGTAAATCCTCGCGGACCATGTATTTCGGTGGTCTTGTGGGATCGGCATTGGCGCGAGACTGGGAAATTTGAATGCTGCCATCTTTTTGGCGGGTCCCGACTCGCAGGACAAAATTGAGCTTGCTCCCAGAGCCATAGAACGGTTTTTCGATGCAATACGCGAGAAAGCGGATTTCTGGTTTGGTGGCCTGAGGCGCCGCGCGAGTCGGAATTTCCGCAGCCAGGTTCTCGATCGTCTTGAGCCATTGGCGAAGCTCCGATGCAAGTGGTTGTTGGTGGTCTGCAAGTGGCTCACCCTTACTCCGCAAAAGGTTTTGACTCAGAAAGGCAAGCAACGCTGCGGCGTGTTTGCAACGGAATGTCACCGGACAGCTGCACTCAGATTCCATCGTCCAAGCACCCTTATGCTTCTTGAAAAGGATTTCGGTCTTGTATGCAGTGGGCGAGCTGCCGCGAATCATCGCAGAGGCGTAAGCGGTGCCATGGACCTGACTGCTCAAGCACTGGACCTGCTTGATCCGAAACTCCGAGATGTAAGGCTCGCTTCGGTCTAGCGTGCCTTGGTGGAAATCAAACTTCCAAGTCTCGTCCATCAACCAACTGGGCAGGCCGGGAATTTCAGCGAGTTTCGACAGGGCAGCAGTCATGGAATTTTTGTCAGTCATTGAGCCAATCTAAATTCGTAGAAATCCTTGAGCTCAAGTCAAGACGCACAAACCCACCATGAGGTAGACTGCTCGGTACCGTCAACTGGTGAATCTAAATTGAAACAAAATTGGGCTGAGAATCTCGCATCGCTCCATCGCCTGTCTGACCCGCGAGCTCGGGCATGGTCGATCTTAACGGTAGAGAATTGGCCTGCTAGATTTTTTGAGTTTGCTTGACAATAAGGGTGTTTTAAGTGTCTCTGGACCCACCAATAAACCAAGCATGATTCCCTTTACGGCGATATTAAGATATTTAGTTCCTACTAAGGGTCCGAAAAATAATTGGCTGCTCTCAAATCATTTACATTC
>CAILVZ010000380.1 GCA_903837825.1 Akkermansiaceae bacterium
CACGTTCGTGGATTTTTTGCCGACCGCGGCGGATCTCGTCGGTGCTACCGCACCGTTCGGCATGGATGGCATCTCTATTTTGCCGACGTTGCTCGGTCAGGAACAATCCAAGCAACACGACTCGTTGTATTTTAAAATCTATGAACCTTATTTCCAGCAATCGGTGCGCTTGGGTGACTGGAAAGGTTACCGGCTGGGCACAAAAGCGCCGCTCGAACTCTACGATCTCGAGGCCAATCCCACGGAACAGCACGACCTAGCAGCCGCGCATCCCGATATTGTCAAAAAAATCGAAGCCATCATGGTGGCGCAACACACGCCTTCACCTCACTACGACGCGCCGGAACAATCCGAGAGAGACACCAAGAAGCCCGGCAAGAAAAAGAAGGTGAAATCCCTCCCCGAATTGTTGAACGAGGAAAATGCGAATCCCGAACCTATTAAATGAGTAACTTGAATATGCATCATCCATCAGCCGCCTGTCTTGCTGCCCTGCTGTTAACGCCGCTGGTCGCGCGATCAGCACCCGCCGCTTCCGAGCCGCAGGCCAAGCCCAATATGATTATCATCCTCGCCGACGATCTAGGCCCAGGCGACATGAGTTGCGCCGGCGCGACGAAAATCAAGACGCCGAACATCGATCGGCTCGCGGCGGAGGGCGTGCGCTTCACGCAGGCTTACGCACCATCGGCGACTTGCACGCCATCACGCTACTCGATGTTGACCGGTGAATACGCCTGGCGGCAGAAGGCGAAGAACAATGCCATTCTGGATGGTGATGCGCCGCTTTGCATCGAACCTGGCCGATTCACTTTGCCAGAGATGTTGCGCGAGGCGGGCTACCAGACTGGCATTGTCGGCAAATGGCACCTAGGTCTCGGCGACGGCAAGACCAAGGTTGATTTCAACGGTGAGGTCAAACCGGGTCCGCTCGAAGTCGGCTTCGATTATTGCCACATCATTCCCGCCACGGTGGATCGTGTGCCAAGCGTGTGGATTGAGAATCACCAAGTGCGCAACCTCGACCCCTCAGACCCGATCGAAGTCAGCTACCTGAAGAACATCAGCAGCGAGCCGACTGGCTTGGAGCACCCCGAACTGCTTTCCCGATATGGTGCGGACAAACAGCACTCCAACACCATCATCAACGGCATCAGTCGCATCGGCTATATGTCAGGCGGAAAATCGGCCAGGTTCAAGGACGAGGAGCTGGCCAGCACCGTGGTTGCCAAATCCGTGGAGTTCATCGAGCAGCGGAAAGATAAACCGTTTTTCCTAGAAGTCGGCTTGTTTGAGCCACACGTGCCGCGCGTGGCCGAAAAACCGTTTGTCGGTACGAGCGATTGCGGTCTTCGCGGTGATGTCATTCGGCAAATCGACTGGGAGGTCGGCGAAATCATGAAAGCGCTCAAACGCCTTCAAATCGCAAACAACACGCTCATCATTCTTTCGAGCGATAACGGCCCGATTCTCTTTGACGGCTACAACGACCGCTCGGTGGAGGACTTGAACGGACATCGTCCTACCCATGGCCTGCGGGGGTGGAAATATCAGACCTTCGAAGGTGGTTGCCGCGTGCCGTTCCTCGCAAGCTGGCCAGCCCAAATCAAACCGCGTGTCAGTAATCAAATCATCAACCTGACCGACTGCTTTGCGACTTTCTCAAAGATCGTTGGAGAGGAATTGCCGTCGAATGTGGCTCCGGACAGTTTGGATCTTTCCTCAGTTTTGCTTGGCAACACAACGGAAAATGTCCGGGATCATACCGTTCTGCATGGCATTGGAGGAACACTCGCGTTGCGGCAAGGCAACTGGAAATACCTTCCGGCCACCGCCAAGGGTGCGGTCGGCGGCACTGGCAGTGGCGCTGATGCATCCGACCCGCGCTTCGCGTCCGCGATCATCCCTGAACCGATGTTGTTCGACCTATCCACCGACCCGGGTGAAGAAAACAACATCATCGCCCAGCATCCGGAAAAAGCCGAGGAACTCGCATCAAGGCTGCATGCCATTGTCACCAAGAGCGCGTCGTCGAAATAGCCAGGAACGAGTTTTCCGTCGATCAATCCATCTAACCAGCCAACAGGATAAAAGTCTGCCGTCGATGGATTCCATCGACCAATTGCTACTCCCGGTGGAGCTGGAGTGAGGAGGGATCGCAATCGGGGAAAATCGATACGGGGTTCATCGAAACCGTCATTCGTGCAAAATAAAGGGATAGTCCTTTCGTCGGTTAGGAATTTGAAGAAAGGGATCGCGGCTTAGTGTCAGCGATCGGTGCCACCGTTACTTTGTGGTGTGAATTTTTTGGAGCGATGCCTTTGCTCTTCTGGCTTGTGAGGGATGGACGATCTTTCTGGTGAGAAGCTCATCTGCCATCGTGCTTATTTCGCAAATCAGTCCATCGGGTTGATGCTCGCCGGGAAAAGCCAAGGTGTGGGGCGGAGAGTAGATCTGCGTGCTGGCCCTGCTTCGCGGTTTTTGATCACGAATTTCCTGCTTTGCCAATTGGCTTGGTGGCGCTAGGCTTCGCCCTTCCCAGCGAATCCATGACCACACCTGAACGTTACGCAGAACATGTTCTTCCCACCTATGGGCGGTTTCCGCTTGTGCCTGTGCGTGGTGCGGGTTGTCGGCTTTGGGACGATGCCGGCAAAAGCTATCTCGATTTCTGCATGGGCATCGCGGTGTGTTCGTTGGGTCATTGCCACCCGCGCTTGGTTGAGGCGATCCGCCATCAGGCAGGTGAGTTGATCCATGTATCAAATCTCTACCAACATCCCCTGCAGGCTGAATTGGCTGAGGAAATCAACGAGCATCACGTGCGGCTGCCTGGGAAGATTTTTTTCTCCAACTCCGGAGCTGAGGCGAATGATGGCTTGATCAAGGCGGCCCGCCGATTTGGACAGAAGCGCCCGCATGCGGATGGCACCAGGCGCTATGAGGTGCTCACGTTCCTGCAGTCGTTCCATGGCCGGACCCTTGGATCGATGGCTGCCACGGGTCAGGCGAAAATCCAAGAAGGCTTCGATCCGCTCCTGCCTGGCTTTCGTCACTTGCCGTTCAATGACATCGCCGCGGTCGAATCCGCCATTCGGCCGGAGACTGCGGCGATTCTGCTAGAGCCGATCCAAGGTGAAGGTGGGGTGAATCAAGCGACGCCCGAGTTCATTCGTGCGGTTGCTGAGATTTGTGAGAAGCACGACTTGTTATTGTTTTTTGATGAGGTGCAGGTTGGCTTCGGCCGTTGTGGGGATTCCATGGCTTGGCGGATGACCGCGCCGGAGATCAGGCCTGATGGAATTTCCTGGGCGAAGGGCATGGGTGGCGGCGTACCGATTGGCGCCTTTTGGTTGAGCGATCGCGCGATCGATCGCGATGACACTCCGCTGTCCTCGCTTCTCGGGCCTGGTTCACATGGCTCGACTTATGGTGGCAACCCGCTGGTGTGTGCCGCATCGCTGGCGGTGCTTAAGGAGATTCGTGAGCAAGAATTGGCGGTGAATGCGATTCTTCAAGAGGTTCGGATCCGCGAAACCGTGCGCTCGTGGAGTCTTCCGGTGATTGCGGAAGTGCGTGGCCAAGGCTTGTTGCTTGGCATTGCACTTGATCCTGCGCGGATCCCAACTCCGGAAGGCAAGACCGCTGCACTGGTGGTCGTGAACGAGCTCATGGCACATGGGCTCATCGTTCCTCCTGCTGGACCTAACACTTTCCGGTTATTGCCACCGCTCAATGTCACTGATGCGGAAGTGGATGAAGCGCTTGAGATCATTCGTAAAGTTCTCAGCCAATTTTAAATCTAACACTATTTTTTATGAAAAGCCTCCTCTCCATCGAGCAGCTTACGGCCGTTCAGATTTCAAGTCTGTTAGAATCTGCTGCTGACCTCAAGCGGCAGCGCGGCCGTGAGGAGCAGCCTCTAGCAGGTCAGACATGGGCGATGATTTTCACGAAGTCCTCGACCCGCACCCGCGTCTCATTCGAGGTGGGGATCCGTGAGCTGGGTGGATTTCCGATGTTTCTCTCGGGCAACGACATCCAGCTTGGTCGTGGGGAGCCGATCAAAGACACCGCGCGGGTTCTAGGGCGGATGGTGCATGGGGCAGTCATTCGAACCTTCGCGCAGCAGGATGTGGTTGACTTTGCCGAGTTCTCGGGGATTCCGACGATCAATGCGCTGACGGACGATGAGCATCCGTGTCAGATTCTCGCCGATCTTTTGACGATTCAGGAAAAGCATGGATCGTGGGAGGGCAAGAAGGTTGCCTTCATTGGTGACGGGTTTTCAAACATGACTCGCTCATGGATGTGGGCGGCAAAGCGGCTCGGTTTCGAGTTGGCGGTGGCCTCTCCGGCCTCGTGCCAGCCACCAGTAGAATTTCTAGCAGAGCTGGATGCGCCGAACGTGACGATCACGGAGAGCCCGGCAGTTGCTGCGACGGGGGCGCATGTCATCAATACCGATGTCTGGCTCTCGATGGGTCAGGAAGGCCAGCAGGAGAAGGAATTGGAGTTTGCAGGATTCCAAGTGGAGGCGGGTCTGCTTGCGCATGCCGCACCGGGCCACATCGTTCTCCATTGTTTGCCTGCCTACCGGGGGAAAGAGATCAGCGAAGAGGTGTTAGAGCTTCATGCCGAGACGATTTTTCAGCAGGCGGAAAATCGCCTTCATGCACAAAAGGCGGTACTGGTTTCGCTTGCTCGCTGATTTTTGGCGAGTCTGCTTCCGGTTAGGCTGTTAGAAAACCGGTGCGGCTACGGTCGCATTTTCGCGCTCCTCGATGCGGCGCCGCAGGATGCGGTCGGCGGTTTCTCGCACCATTTCCGAGAGCAACAACCAGAGGTGTGAGCCTTGGCGGTAGTCGGCGGGGGCGATGTGTTTGACGCGTCCGGCGTGGGTCGAGAGTTGGAAGCACTTGCGGAACGAGCGGCCGCTTTCATCGGCGGGATTGTAGACGGCGATGCCTTGTCCGCCGTTGCGAGCCATCACCGTGAAGCAGGGCACATCGGTTGGACCGTCGCCGACATAGACCATGTTTTCGAATGGGATCGGCCGCTGTTCTGGAGGCATGTGATCGTTCACATCTTGGTCGTAGCCAAGCATGCCCTTGTTGATGCGGAAAAGGAACTGGGTTTTGGTCGTGTGGGAGATGGCGCGTTTTGGAAAGCTGATGCGACCCTCGGCATCCTCGCCAAATTCACAACCAAACATTGCCTTCACATAGGGTTGCAGGCGGGAGCCATCGAGCAAGGCCTTCAGTCCAGACGAAATGATGTAGTGTTCGATTTTGATGCCGGCGGCTTCGTGCTCGGGGAGGAGCGCGGCTTGGGGCAGTGCCTCGAAAAGCTCGGGCAAGCCTGGAAAAAACCGAAGGCCTGCGCCGAGTTGGGTAAGGCGTGCGTTCGTGACATTGTCCATGCCGAGGTAGTCTAGCAGGCACTTCATGTAGGCGAGTTCGCCATCCCATTGGTGTTGGTGTACCAGCGCGTTGCACTTGGCCCAGAATTGTGCAGGATCGATCCCGAACTCCGGAAAGACCACATCATCTTGCATGTAGCGTGGGCTAAGGGTCTGGTCGTAGTCGTAAACCAGCGCGATTGTGTTTTGTGGAGCTGCCATCGGAACACGGCAAGCAAACCACCAAGGAGCTGGGCGACAAGGAGGAAATCCACGGATGTCGCATTTTCCGTGGTGAGGGTCTGCGTGAAAATCGGTTAATGCTCCGCGGAGAGGAACGATTTCTGGCAGAGCTCGGCGTATTTTCCCGCGTGCTCAAGAAGGTCGGTGTGCGTGCCTTGCTCGATGACCTGACCTTTCTCGAGCACGTAGATCCGGTCGGCGTTTTGAATCGTCGATAGCCGGTGAGCAATCACAAATGCGGTGCGGTTTTCCATGAGGCGGTCGAGCGCGTCTTGGATTTGGCGCTCAGTTTCCGAATCCACGGAGGCGGTCGCCTCGTCTAGCAGAAGGATCGGGGCGTTCTTGAGGAGGGCCCGGGCGATCGAGAGTCGTTGTTTTTCGCCGCCTGATAGTTTAACGCCGCGTTCGCCGACGTTGGTATCGAGACCCTGAGGAAGATTTCTAACAAACTTCTCAGCGTGGGCAGCAGAAAGGGCCGACCATAGGGCGTCGTCGGATGCGTCACGTTTGGCCAGTTGGAGGTTTTCCCGCACTGTACCGTTGAATAGAAAGGGCTCTTGGGTCACGTAGGCGAGGTTTTCCCGCAGGGATGCTTTCGCGAGCGTGCCGATGTCGATGCCGTCGATGGTGATGGTTCCGGAGCCAGCCTCGTAGAAGCGTGCCAGCAACGCGAGCACCGTGGTTTTGCCGGCGCCGGTTGATCCGACGAGGGCGACCGTCTGTCCGGGTTGCGCATCCAGCGTGATTCCATTGAGGGTCGGTTGCTCCTGATAGGAAAATGTAACATTTTCAAAATGCACGTGGCCGGCGATTTTTTCGGGGAGAGTTTGGCCATGGGTCGAGTGGGGTTCTTCTTCGGAATCGAGAATTTCGAACACGCGGTCGGCTGCGGCGCGTCCGGATAGGACCATTTGATTGAGAGAATTCAGGCGGTCGATGGGCTCGTAAAACAATGCGAGAAACAACAGGAATTTGGTGAAGTCACCCATCGTGAGGTCATGTTGCATCACCGCGTGTCCACCGCAGGCGAGGACGAGCACATAGCCAATCATTCGTAAAAATGACATGCTTGGTGAGTAGAGAGCCCACCATTTCATCATGCGCAACGAGGTGACGCGCAGCGTGTCGGAGAAGCGGTTGAAGCGGGCGTGCTCAGCGGTCTCAGCTGCGTACGCTTTGATTTGGTGCACCCCTGAGATGTTGTCGTGCAGGAGGGCGTTCAAGTCCGATGCAGCGTCACGTTGATTGCGGTAGCGGTCGCGGCCTTTGGTGGAATAAATCCAAGCCCCCACCGCGAGCAAGGGCACGGGTAGCGTCGCCCATGCGGCAACCGTGGGGTTTAGGATGAACAAGAAAACCCCGATTCCGATGACTTGGAGGGCCGCGATGAGTCCCTGCTCAATTCCATCGATGAGGACCCGCTCCATGTTGGTCACATCTTCCACCACGCGGGTCATGATGTCGCCCGTGCGGCGGGAATCAAACCACTGAAGCGGCAAGCGCTGGATTTTCTCGTAAAGATCCGAGCGGATATCGAAAATGACCTTCTGCTCGAAGATGTTGTTGATGAAAATACGGACCGAATTCAGGCCGTCTTTGGTGAGAAATCCAAGAATCGCGATGCAAATCCAGAAGGAAAACTCCCCGTGACGCGCCGGGTTTGGAATAATTTGGTCGATGACGTAGCCCGTGGCGTTCGGGAATACAAAAACGGCCAATGTCATGCCCACCGCACAAAAAAGCTGAGCCGCTGCAAGGCCTGGATAGTGGCGCAGATAGGAAAAGACGCGTAAAATGGACTTCATGACGGGCCAAAGCGATGCCTGTGTGTGTCTGCTTTGTAAAGCCAAGTGCGAAAGAACTTTGTCATGAGGTGAAATTTGGGGTTGCGGAGGCGGGTGGGGACTTCCTAGAGTCCCGCCACACGCAATTGAAAGTTCACTCAAAAGCCCATGTCTAAAGCCTTCGGAATCATTACTGCCATCGTCCTCGCCATCTCCGCCTTCTTCGCCATGAAGAACAAAGCGGCCTACGAGAGAGAGATCACCACCACCCAAGAGCGCAAAGCTGAGCTTGCGAAAAGCCAAGCTCGCTTGAAAGCCGACGAGAAGAAACTCGCTGCGCTTCCAGTCGAGCGTGAAGGCGTCGATGGTGAAGCTGACAAGCTTTCCGCCGCTGAGGCCGCCGAGCAAAAGAACAACGCGAGTCTCAAGGCGAAGGTCGAGGCGAAGACTGCGACGATTGCGGCGAACAAGCAGAAGCTTGACGACATCCGTGAGAAGACCGCCAAGACGGGCGACCTCAAGGAGCTTGCCTCCAAGATGCGTGCCACGAACTCCGAGCTCGAGGAGTTGAGCCAAGCGACCACCGCCAGCGAGGCGAAGCTTGCGAACCTCACGGCACAAAACACCGCCACGGATGCACAAGTGGCCGCAGCAAAGGGCAAGTTTGATAACTTCGCCAAGGGAATTTCCCTTCCGAACCTCAAGACGCGCATTCGCTCGATCTATCCAAACTGGGGCTTCGTGACCTTGGCTTCTGGCAACAGCGCCGGCGTGGTGCCAAACTCGACCCTCAATGTGGTTCGCGATGGTGAAGTGGTTGCAAAGCTTCTCGTTACCGCAGTTGAAAGCAATTCCTCCTCGGCCAGCATCGTTCCCGATTCCATGGGATCAAACGTTGCCCTCGCGGTTGGCGATTTCGTGAGCCCTGCCGCAAATTGATTGAACGATTGCAAGCCTAATCCATTTTAAAGAAGACCCCATGAAAGCCATTTTTTACATTGTCGCCATCCTCGCCGGAGGCGGTGCTGCCTTTTTCTCGTTCAGCCAATCGTCCAAGTTTGATTCACTTCAAGCAGACCGGCTCGCGACGATCGCTCAAAACACCAAGGTGGTCGGCTCGGCTGAAACCGCAGAGTCCGAAATCAAGAGGGAAGAGGATCTCCTCACCGCTTCGAAAGAAAAGCGTGATTTGCTATCGCAGAGCGTTTCCTCGTTGAAGTCGGCGGGCAGTGCGCTCACCGGCGATGTTGCTAAGCTCGACGGCGACCTGAAAGACCAAGACGAGGAGTTGGACCAACTCAACAAGGCGGTGGTCGAGGTGAACACGATCATGGCAGACCTCGGTGGTGGCGTAACGCTCGACACCTTGGCGGAAAAGATCCAACAAATCGAAGCCGACAAGAAGGCCAAGCAAGCCAAACTTGAAGAACTTGAGGCTCTCAACGATGGGGCAACCAAGAAGCTCGCTAGCGGAAACGCTGAGTTGGATCGCCTTACCAAGCGGATGGTCGAGCGTAGTGCTCGGATCGGTGCGAACTCCATCGAAGCGGTGGTCACTGCGGTCAATCAAGATTGGGGATTCCTCGTTGTGGGTGCGGGATCCAACTCCGGTTTCACGCCTCAGAGCGGATTGTTGATCCAACGCGATGGCCGAGTGATCGCCAAGGTGCGTCCTTCCGCGATCGAGCCAACGCAAACGATTGCTGAGATCGACTTCAGCAGCTTGGCGCCAGGCGTCCGTCTCCAACCCGGTGACCAAGCGATCCTCGCCACGCCTGCGGTCAACTGAGATCGGTTATTTTTCCAAAAAAGCTCCGCAGGCTTGCATGCCGCGGGGCTTTTTTTATGCTCGGGCATGAAGCGTTACTTCGGATTATTTCTTCTTGGGTTGGCGGCGTCTTTTGGATTGGTTTCCTGCGCGGGAGAGCCGGAAAGAAAGCCAGTCGGCCCAGTTTCGGATACGAGCAAGATCCCATGGAACACTCCGATTGCTGGCCAAGGCCAAGGGCAATTCGGAATGATGCCGCAAAATCAATACCGCCGCTAAGCGCTCAGCGTTCAGTCGCGGTGGTAGGGCGCGCCACTCTTGAGCGAGGCGACCCGGTACAATTGCTCTAACAGGACAAGCAGTGCGAGTTCGTGCTGCAGCGTGAAAGGGGAAAGCGTTAGAATCAGGTCACAATTCGCGCGGAGCGCTTCGTTGTGCCCATCGGCCGCACCGATCAGGAAAGCTACGGATTTTACATCGCCCCGCATTTCGAGCGCATCGAACCGCTCGGCAAATTTTCGAGTGGTGAGGCATTCGCCGCGTTCATCGAGGGCGATGCGGAAGCATCCTTGCGAACGTTCTAACAGCCGTTCGGAAACCTCGTCACGATCTCCAGCCTTCACCACGATCAATTCATAGCCTCCAAACCGGGACAGGCGTTTGGTATACTCGTCGACCCCCGCCTTGGCGTAGGCGAGTGCGGGTTTGCCTGCGACGATGATTCGGATTTGCATGATCTGGATTGAAGCTTGCTCGATTCCGCCCGCTCCGCCAATGTCAAATCGACAGTCAATCGCACTCATGAGTTCCATCTACGAATCCGACAAAATCTTAGCGGAATACCTTTTATTTCACTTCGGCGCAGCAGCGGAAATTCTCCCATCGGATCGCATCTGGCCGGCGGGCATGGATGAGGCGCTGGATTTCCCGGTTCGCACGGTCGCCCACTTTTCCAAGGAAACTGTGAAACGTGGACTCGATCTCGGTTGTGCCGTCGGGCGGTCCGCCTTCGAGATGGCACGCACCTGTGCGGAAGTGGTGGGCATCGATTTTTCCCACGCTTTCATCCGAGCAGCCGAATCGTTGCGGCGCGGAGAGGTGTTGGGCTATGACCGCCGCGAAGAAGCGACGGTGCAGACTCGCTTGGAAGCGAAGTTGCCTGACGGCTTGGATCTCACCGGCCTGAGATTTTGCCAAGGGGATGCGATGCATCTGCCGAGCGATCTGGGTGCGTTTGATCGGGTGCATGCGGCGAATTTGCTCTGCCGCTTGCCACAACCGGGCTTGCTGTTAGATCGGCTTCCGGAATTGGTGAACCCCGGTGGCGAGCTGGTGCTGGCCACGCCGTGCACCTGGCTCGAGGAATTCACCCCGCCCGAACAATGGCCGGTGAACGGGACGCTCGATTGGTTAGAATCGGCGCTGTCTCCCGCTTTTGACTTGATTCGCCAGACCGAAGAACCGTTTCTCATCCGTGAGACCGCTCGCAAATTTCAGTGGACGTCATCGATGGTGACCGTCTGGCGGCGCCATGCGAGGCTTTGATTGCCGGCAATCGATTCGTGCAGTGCGCGAGAGAAGGGAAATCGCACCCGGATGGATGAAATTATGCCGATGGAGTGCGCTCGATCCAGTATTCGGGTCGTCTGGCACTGTGAGCAATGGCAAGGATCCAAATGATCTCGGAGTGGATCATGTATGCGACGTAATAGGGGAATACCTTCAGATTCACGCGACGATAGCCGTTCGGACGCACGTTGGGCAGCTCCGGATGATTCTCGATCCAAACGGTCGCTGCTTGCACTTCTTGCCTGAAGCGGACGCCCAGGCCGGATTCGATACCATTCGAAATGGGCGATGGCGTCTGCAAATTCTGCCGTCGCATCGTCAAGAATCTGCAGAATCATGCTGGATAAAGTTTCTTGAACTGGGCGAGGACCTCGGTAAGAGCACTGGATTTGGCAGTGCCGTTTAGCACCGTTTTCATCCGTGCGGCGATTTCCTCGTTCCATGCCGTTTCTACCTCAGGGGAAAAATCCTGATCGGACTCAGATGCATCAAGAAGAATACGGGCCAGCTTTAGTCTCTGAGCGGATGGCAATTCGAGACAATCCTTGGTAAGTTCGGCCATGGCTTTTATTCAATGACAGTTACCTCTTTTTAGGCGCTTTGGTAAGCTGAAGGACGATGAAACCGCTGCGTTGGCACGGCATTTATGCATTGGAACCGTTCCCAGTTCGGGCCGCTGCTGCGATCATTCATTTTCCCAAACAAATGGTGTGCGATTGCCGGCAATCGATTCGCGCAGTCACCGCAACGAGTCCGTTGCCCGGAGGAGCTTCGCGAGAGGCGATGGGGAGAGGTCGTGGGCTACGGCATTTCGCAGCGTATTCACCCATTTCGCGGGGTTTAACCGATTGAGCGGGTTCATGGAATATCCCGGGCCGATCTCGATGCCGTCGCCTGTGCGGAGTTCGAAGTGGAGGTGTGCCGGATAGTTTCCATTGGCCGTGCCCACGGCACCCACGCGTTCGCCCCGCGCGACGAGTGCGCCCGGGCGCGTGGCGATCTCGCTCAAGTGGGCATACATCGATTCAATGGACCGACCGTCTGCCAAGCGATGGGCGATGACCACGACGTTTCCCCAGCCTGGCGATGGCTCCCCGGCGTAGACCACGAGACCATCCGCGATGCTGAATACTGGGTCGCCGAGGTCGGTGTTCATCCCGCCGATGCCGTTGAGGTCGTCGCCCATGTGGTGGCCACCGCGTAGGTCGTTCATGTCCCAAAACTTCTGGGCGTTGTAGATCCACCCGGCGTGGTTCGATCCGAGCGGGGGATCGAAGCGCTGCGCGACGGGGATTTGTGCCGTTTGCCAAGCCGGTCGGAAATCGAAGCGATGATCCAAGGGCGCCCCTTGCGGCATCGGCAGGGGCATTCCTGCTACGGTGGGAGGATTTCTGGTGAGAATCCAAGCACCAGCCGCCGCTCCGATCAGCACAAGAGTGGTGAGGAGGATCCATAAGTTCCGCGTGCGCTTGAGCATGAATGACTTGGCAGGTTGGGGGTTCCTCAACCCTAGACGCAAATGGAACGGGCCGCCAAGCTGCGTGAGTTGAATTTTGCAATTTTGATTTGATGTCTGGGGCGGTGCGCGTGCATTGCCCCAGACTTTTTTTATTCCATTCGCCATTTCCCATGACCGCCGTTTCTGCGCCGTCTGCCCGCAAAGTTCTCCTGATCGGCTGGGATGCCGCTGACTGGAAAGTGATCCACCCGCTGCTGGATGCGGGGAAGATGCCGAATCTGGCGCGCTTCCTGGAGCAGGGGGTGATGGGCAACATTGCGACGCTGCAGCCGTGTTTGTCGCCGATGCTGTGGACCTCGATCGCGACAGGCAAGCGGCCCTACAAACACGGGATCCACGGGTTTTCTGAGCCCGATCCCGTCAGTGGTGGCATCCGCCCGGTGACGAATCTTTCGCGCAAGACCAAGGCGATTTGGAACATTCTCAATCAGAACGACAAGAACACCATCACCGTCGGCTGGTGGCCATCCAATCCGGCCGAGCCGCTGAGCAAGGGGGTGATGGTTTCCAACGATTACCAGACGGCTCACGGTCCGCCGGAACCGTGGCCGCTCAAGCCGGGGACGATCCATCCCGAGCGCTTGGAGAAACATTTGACCGAGCTGCGGTTCCATCCATCCGAGTTGAACGAGGACGATCTACGGGCGTTCTTGCCAGGGCTCGAGGGGATGTCGCGCGAGGAGCTGGACAAGGCGGAGAAGGATCCGCGGATGCAGTCGCTGATGAAGACGATCGCCGATTGTACATCGATTCATTCGGCGGCCACTGCGTTGATCCAGAACGAGCCGTGGGACTTGATGTGCGTGTATTACGACGCGATCGACCACTTTGGTCATGCGTTCATGAAATACCATCCGCCGCAGCGGCCGCAGGTGGATGATTGGGATTATCGGGTTTTCAACCACTGCGTCGAGGCGGGCTACCGCTATCACGACGCGATGCTGGGCACCTTGTTGCAGTTGGCGGGCGAGGACACGACCGTGATCCTGATGTCGGACCACGGGTTTCATCCGGACGACCTGCGATTGAATACCGTCCCGCGTGAACCTGCGGGGCCCGCCGCCGAGCACCGGCAGTTTGGGATATTCGCGGCCAAAGGCCCGGGTCTAAGGCAGGACGAGCGCATCTACGGCGCGAACCTGCTGGATATTTGCCCGACGCTGTTGCACCTGTTTGGATTGCCAGTGGGCGAAGACATGGATGGGCGGGTGCTGATGGATCTTTACGATCCGCAGCAGGGAACACCCGCCGCCGTCGAGCGCATTCCGAGCTGGGACGAGGTTGCGGGGGATCACGGGATGCACCCGCCTGACCGGCAAATCGCGCCGGTGGATTCCAAGGCAGCGCTCGATCAACTCGTCGCGCTCGGCTACATCGACGCGCCGGACGCGGATCAATCGACGGCCTTGGATCAAACCGTGCGTGAGTTGGATTACAATTTGGCGCAATCGTACATCGATGGCGGGATTTATACCGAGGCGGTCGTGCTGTTGGAACGGCTTTACGCCACGTGGCCGATGGAGCACCGCTTCGGCTTCAAGCTGGCGACGTGTTATCAGAGCCAGGGGCGCCCCGCCGATTTGCGGGCACTGGTGGCGACCGTGAGCGAGCGCCGCTTGCAGGAGGCCGAAGAGGCGGTGGCGATTCTCAAGGAGAAAGCACCTGCGGACGAGGCGGCTGGACTGGCCGAGAAGGAGCGCATCGAGGCGATGGGCGATGACGAAAAAGAGAAGTTTTATCGTGAGCGCCGCGAGTTGCTGGCCAAGACGCGGCCGAATTTGTTTTCGCTGCGGTACTTGGAAGCCAGCGCCGACTTTGCGGAGAAGAAATTTGAGGAGGCGCTGGAGAAGCTCGAATCGCTGGACAGCGACTTTGGGGCGCGCCGCAATGCGCTGACGCTGCGAGGCGAAGTTTTGCAACGGTTGCAACGCTGGCCTGAGGCCAGCGCTGCGTTCGAGGAAGCGCTGAGTTTCGACCGCGAGGCGCCGGGTCCGCTGCTCGGGTTGGCGCGGACGGCAATGGCGGCGCGCGATTTCCCGGCGGTCATCGAGCACGCGCAGGCCTCGTTGGGACTGCTCTATTTCCAGCCACGCGCCCACTACCTGCTGGGACTGGCGCATTTCCGGATGGGCAATCTGGCCGAAGCGGAACAAGCATTCGTCACCTGCATCACGCAAGCACCCTTGTTCACTGCCGCGCTGCGGATGCTGGCGCAGATCGCCCGCCTCAGCGGGGCGGATGCAATCGTTCAGAGCCAATGGCACCTCCAGCTGAGAATTGCCCGCCAGCGGCAAAGTGAACTCCAACAATCCCACCAAGCGGAAATCAAGGGGCTTCATCAGCAAAGCCTGCGGAGCGGCGATGACCCAAAGAACCGCCCGATGCCCGAGCTCGTGCCGCGTCCAGAAGTCCTCGCGGATGTGGCCGAGGAGGAAATCATCACGATTGTCAGCGGTCTGCCTCGCTCCGGAACCTCGCTGTTGATGCAGGTCCTCCAAGCCGCTGGAATCTCTGCTTTCACCGACGGGAAGCGCCAAGCGGACGCCTCGAACGAGCGCGGATACTACGAACACGAAAAGGTCGGCAACCTCCTGAAATCCACGGACAAGTCGTGGTTGCTCGATGCCCGGGGTAAGTCGCTGAAAGTGGTCGCCCCGCTGCTGGCGGCCCTGCCAATTAGAATTCAAGAGACAACCTCCAACATTCAGAATCTTCATTACCGCGTGCTCTTCATCGAGCGTGAAATGGAGGAAATTCTAACAAGTCAGGAGACCATGCTCGACCGACTCGGCAAAGGCACCTCGAGCGGCGCAGACATCGCCAAGGCCTACCTGCAACAAGTCCGCCACGCCAAGACTTGGCTCTGTGGGCGTGGCATTTCGGCGCTCAGTGTGTCCCACGCCGACTTGGTCCACCGCACGGATCAAGTCTTGCCGCAGATCGCCGCTTTCCTCGGCAAGCCCGAGCAAGTCGAAGCAATGAAGGCGGTGATCGATCCGGCGCTTCACCGCGTCCGGAAATGATTGGCGTTTGGAGATGGCGGAAATTCGGCGGCGATGTCATGGATTCTGGCGCAACGCGTGCCTACGAAGAACCCCAAAAAGAGGCTTGCCCGACCGCGGTTGGTGGCTTATATCAAGGCCGTAGATGCATTCTTGGTGGGGTCAGGCTTCCTCCCAATCTCACCCGTTTTGCATAGATTCTCGGCACCCGCCGCTCAATGATTTCCTTGGAACGATCCGTCATGAACCTCAAAACCAATCGCATCGATTGGTTTTCCCCCGCTGTCTCCGATCTATGATCCGGCGTCTGGTCCATCGTTCTGCATCCCTCTTCGCATCGTTTTCGTGCGGCGGCTTTGGTCGTTCGTGCCGCGATGCGTCGCATCTACCCACTGGAGGACAACACCATCGCTAAGCCACAAAGAGACCCAAACAGGGGCCGTTTCCGCGACATGACGCGGATCAACGACCGAATCCGTGCACCGAAAGTCCGCGTCGTGCTCGCCACTGGCGAACAACTTGGCGTGATGAGCTCGCGTGACGCGCTTGCAAAAGCTCAATCGCTCGGACTTGATCTGGTCGAAATCGCGGGCCAAGTCGATCCGCCGGTCTGCAAGATTGTCGACTACGGGAAATTCAAGTATGAGCAGGCCAAGCTGAAAAAGCAGAAGTCGAAAAGCGCCACCCGCATGAAGGAAGTGAAATTCCGCGTGGGCACAGGTCAGCACGACTACAACATCAAGCTGGGTCGGGCGGAAGGTTTCCTCGAAGCGAATCACAAGTGCCGCTTCGTCTTGCAGTTCCGCGGTCGTGAAAATGCTCACAAGGACCTTGGGTTTGTCGTTCTCAACCGGATCATCGAAGACTTGAAATCGATGGCGCAAGTCGACCAACCCCCGCGCCTCAACGGACGGGCGGTCGCGATGATTCTCTCGCCGCTACCCGCGCATCAGCGGAAACGGAAATTCCACCTGTTCCATGGCGAGCTCATGGAAGAGGACGATTTCGAAACCGATGCGGAGCAAGAAGATGACATCCCCGACGACGATTTCGTCCCTGATGAGGTCTCGGATGAGGTCTCGGATGAGGCTGCTCCAAAGCAGGCGGATTGAGTTTAACATTCCTGCTGGCGGCGAGAGGATTTTCATAGCCCGCCGTTAGCAGGAATTTTTTCTAACCACTCGTAAGATTGCGCCCCATCTTGGCCCATGCTCTATCTGTTTGATATCGATGGAACGCTCGTCGATACGGGCGGTGCGGGGATGAGGGCGCTGCAGGAAGCCACGCACGAAGTTTTCGGGCACGAGGGGCCGGCACTTGACCTTGCGGGAAGCACGGATCTTGGGATTGTGGCGCACATCCACCGCCATTTCTCGATTGAATCCACTCCCGAGCGGGTGGACGCTTATTTCAAAGTCTATCTCGATCGGTTAGACTGGAATTTAGCGCATGGCGGGTTCCCGGGCCGGGTTCTGGATGGGGCTGCGGATTTGCTCATTGCCTTGGCCGCGCGGGACGATGCGACGATTGGCTTGCTGACTGGTAACACGGCGGGTGGGGCCGCAGCGAAAATGCGGCACTTTGGCTTGGCAAGTCACTTTCCCTTTGGGGCTTACGGCTGCGACCATGCCGATCGAAATCGCCTCGGCCCGATCGCGCTCGAACGGGCGGCCGTCCACGCGGGAAGAAGTTTTACGCCTGCTGAAACCTGGGTCATCGGAGACACGCCCAAAGACATCGCCTGTGCTCGTGCCATGGGTGCCCGCTGCCTCGCGGTGGCGACCGGTCAGTTTTCCTCCGAGCAACTCACGGAGCATCGGGCGGATGCGGTGGTGGAATCACTGGGGGAAGCGCTCAGTTGGATTTGAGTGGGGGAGGCGAATCGTTTTTTGACCGATCACCGAGTTTTTGTCCGACGATGGGTCTATTCTGGATTTTTTTTGTATGCCGATCGTAGCCACCCTGCTTCACTGACGCCGTGTCCGCAACGCAGACAAACCCGACAGAAGATACCCTGTTGTTAGTCGATCCCGATCTGGATTTCTTGGATTGGGCTACCAAGCACCTTTCCGCAAAAAATTTGAGGGTTTTGCGGTGCGATAATGCGGCGAATGCGATCAAAGTGATCGAAAAAACTCCGGTGAGTGTCGTCGTTGCGGCCATGGACCTCGAGCCGTTCGACGGGCCGGAATTGCTCGGGCGCATCATGCAGCAAAGCCCGCAGACGCTTGTCATTCTCACGGCGGGCTTTCCAACGACCAGCCAGATCATCGAGGTGACCCAGCGCGGTGCCCACGACGTGTTGCGCAAGGAATCTCTTGCCTTCGAGCTGCGCCCAGTGATCGAGTCCGCGCTTCAGACTCAAGATGATCGCCGTGCGGCGCATCATCCAGATGCGGAAATGCCCAAGCACGATGGCCGGGTGAAAATGATCGGGATTTCCCGCGCGCTTCAGGAGGTTTTCAAGCTCGTCGGTCGTGTTGCGCGTTCCGATGCGCCGGTCTTAATCGCCGGGGAGAGCGGAACGGGCAAGGAACTCGTGGCAAAGGCAGTGCACGAATACAGCCCACGCCGACAGAAGGAGATGATCACCATCAACTGCGGTGCTATTCCTGAAAATTTGTTAGAAAGCGAACTGTTCGGTCACGAGAAAGGTTCTTTCACCGGAGCGATTGCCCGTCGGGCTGGTCGTTTCGAGCAAGCGGACGGTGGAACGCTCTTCCTCGACGAAATCGGAGACATGCCGCTTTCGATCCAAGTGAAGCTTTTGCGCGTTCTGCAGGATGGGTCATTTTCTCGGGTGGGTGCCAATGAGACGATGACCACTGATGTTCGGATCGTAGCAGCCACGCACAAAAATCTATCAGATGAAGTTGCGGCGGGGCGATTCCGCGAAGACCTTTACTACCGACTGAATGTGGTGGAAATCAAGATTCCCGCACTGCGTGAGCGCTTGGAAGACATCCCACTTCTCGCGGAATTTTTCCTTCAACGCATCACCCGGAAGAATGGCATGGCCCGCATCCGGATTTCGGCCGAGGCCGTGAGCACCCTGCAGGCCCACCATTGGCCTGGGAATGTGCGCGAACTCGAGAACACTATCGCCCGTGCTTGTGCCCTTGCGTCATCGCAGATCCTTCTTCCAGCGGATATTCCCTTAGCATCCGCACCGCGCAAGGCGCTCGATGGCTTCACTGCTTCGTTAGATCAGTTGATCAATGCGGCACCTACCGATGTGAACCTGCTCGATTGGCTTGGTGGCGAGGTTGCCAAGCGTATCCTTGAGCGGTCGGACGGTGAGCTCAAGGAGGCCTCAATCGCCATGAATCTTCCTCTAGCAGAACTCAGAAAATTGTTGGCGCAGAAAAAATAATCCTGATGTTTCACGCCATCGATCATCCGCTCATCGCAGAGGAGTTGACCAAGCTTCGCAATCCCGAATGTCCTTCGCCCGAGTTCCGGCAACGAGTTCGCCGGATCGCTTCGTTGATGGCTCCCAGCGTCACGGCGAATCTCGAAACCATTGTGGTACCTTGCCACACACCGCTCGAAATCACCTCGGGGAGCCAAGTCGCTCGGGAGATCATTCTCGTCCCGGTGCTTCGCGCAGGGCTGGGATTTCTCGATGGCTTTCTGGATTTGATCCCGCAGGCATCCGTCGTGCACATCGGCCTAGCACGCAACGAGCAAACGCTGCAGCCTGAGCCCTATTATTTAAAGCATCCGCCGGTTTTGGGCGAGAGCGAGATCATCATCCTTGACCCCATGCTAGCGACCGGCGGGTCAGCGATTGAGGCCGTCCGCAGCCTCCGAGATGCTGGGGCGCGCCACATCCGATTCGCCTGTCTCGTCGCCGCGCCCGAGGGGGTAGCCGCGCTGGAGGACGCTTTCCCTGGCCTGGCGATTTATGCCGCGTGCCTCGACCGCTGCCTCAACGATTCCGGCTACATCCTGCCTGGCTTGGGCGATGCTGGAGATCGATTGTTTGGCACTTGCGGCTAACCGTGGTTTTCCGATCATCAGGGCTGGCAATGGGCCGATTCTCTCTGTATTTTTCGCCAGTCCGATGAAATGGTGGCCAAGTTTATCACTGCTCCTGTTTTCCCTGCAGCCACTGCTGGGTCAAGGGGAGGTCATGGCTACGCCCAATGAGCAAAAGGGGAATGATGCCCTAGCGGCTGGATTGTGGGAGGTCGCCGAACTGCATTTCAAGGACTGCCTCGCCGACCCGGCCCCCACCACGCCCGAGGTGAGAGCAAGAGTGGCATTTCATCTCGTTGAGTCTTTGATCCGCGGTGGAAATCCCGTTGAGGCCGCCGATCTACTCGAGCAATCATGGCTTTCAGGAAATCCCGCAGCACCCTTTTGGAAAGCCCAAGCATTGGCTTCGCAAGGCCGTCTCTCTGAGGGCTCGGTCCTCTTATCGAAGCTCCTGAGTGATCCCGCGGCCCCCCATCGCATCGAGGCAGCACTGACCCTGAAAAGTCTTCAACTGGCACTCGGACAACCTCAGTCCGCACTCGATACGCTCGGTGCTTTGATTTCGGAGGCTAACCCCGCAACCCGGGCGAAGATCCGACTCGAGCAGGTCGAAATTCTAATCGATCTCAATCGTGCCACCGAAGCGCGGAGTTTGCTGTCAGCGGTCGACTCGATCGCCGTTCCTGACCAGCCGATTGCGGGGTTTCTAACAGCCCAGCTGCTGCTAAAAGAAGGCCGCTTCACCGAAGCGCGGGCTGGATTCCAAGAGCTCATCAATCACCCCCAAGGACAATCGCTTGAACGCTATCACCTTGCTGCCATCGGTCTTGCGGATGCGATTATGGCTGAAGGAAACCCACAAGAGGCTTCGAACTCGCTGATCGAATTTCTCGATGATCATCCGACTTCACCATTCCTGGATGCGATTTTTCAACGGCTGGCGCAGTGGGTGCCTGCGAATCCGAAGGCCAACGATCCAACGCTTGAGGGCATCGCTCGTTGGATCACTCCTCCGACGATACCCGCAAGCGGGTTGATCGCTACGTCTTCACCAGCGAGCGCCTCTGCAGCCGCCGCTTGGTCAGTGACACGAATTTCTAGCGATCTAACCGAACTTCGTGTGTTTTCGCTCTACACTCGGGCGCTTGTCATTCATCGATTTGGAACTCCAGAGTCCAACGCTGAATCCAAGCAACTCTTGAGGCGGTTGTGTCTCGAAAATCCCGATCATGTCCTTGCTCCGCGGGCACTCTATCAGCTCGCGAGATGGGCTCTCGAAGAGGGATCGGTGGATCAGGCGTTTTCAATCTTGGCGGCTCTTAGGGATTCCACCAAGTTATTGGATATCAAAGGAGAAACAACGTTTCTGGAGGCGCGTGCCACTTGCTTGCATGGCGACCCGACACAAGCCGTTCAGTTATTTGATGAAGCCGCCCTTGAGTTGACTGGGGCAAATGCTCGGACCGCGCGACTCATGGCGGCGATCGCCCGCCTTCGCGGTGGAGATATCAATGGAATCTCGCTCATCCAACACCAAAACACCACTACCGATGATGGCCTTGAGGCAGACATTGAGCTTGAGCGCGCCCTTGCGACACCGACTCCGAATGCTGCTAGGCCCTTACTTGAGGAGTTCCTTCGGCGATTCCCGAGCCATCCGAGAGTGGCAGAGGCGAAACTTGCCGCGATAGAGGCTGCGCTCAATAGCCCGAGTCCGGACCTTGGATTTGCCAAATCCCAACTGGATAGTCTGTTAGAAAATAGCGAAGGCACAAGCGTCGTCAACGCACCGCGCATCGCTCTAAATCGCCTAAAGATCGCAGACCTCTCAAACGATGTGAAGGCCACGGCTACCATCGCCGAATCGATCATCACCCAATACCCAGCTGACCCCGCGGCAGCGGAAGCTGCGTTGACATTAGGGCGCAGCCTTTTCCAATCAGGCAGCTACAATGCCGCTCGGTTGGTCCTTGAAAAACTTGCTGCATCCGACACGCATTCGGCGAGCGCGCAGGCAGCATGGCTTCTCGCCGCGCGCGCGGCAGCACTTGGCGGAACCCCTCAGTCGAAAGAGGAAGCCCTGATCCTTTTTGACAAGGCCATCGGAAGTAGCGGGCCTGTCAGTTCGATCGCGATTCTCGAAAAGGCAAAACATCTCATCAATCTCTATCGGCTTAACGAAGCCTCGACCTTTCTGTCCAAGTGGATGGCGACTTTACCGGAAACCGATCCTCTCCAGCTACCCGCAGGCCTTTTGCTGGGTGAGGCATTGTATGCGCAAGGGAGTTCAAATCCCGCCTCGCTGGTAGAGGCACTCGCGGTGTACGACAAGTTGCTGAAGCAGGCGGTGAACCAGACGGCCTTGTTGAATCGGCTTCAATACCTCCGAGGCATCACCCTTGAGCAACTGCCGGATGAAATGGATCCATCAAAAAAGCGCGATAAACAGGCGCTTCAGGCCTACCACTCGGTGCTGGAAGTCACCACCCCACCCACGGAGTGGGATTATTTTGAGCGCTGTGGATTTCGCGCACTTGCTCTGTTAGAAAACGCCCAACGCTGGCGCGAGGCGGTGAATGTCGCCAATCAAATCGCTTCTTTCAAGGGGCCTCGCGCTGAAGAAGCCTCCACTCGCGCAAGCCAACTCCAGCTCAAGCACATGATCTGGGAAGACTAACGCAACAATCACCAACGATCATCTAACCATTTCATTTATGCCAAATCTACTCGTCACTGGAAAATCTGGCCGCATGGGCCAAGCGGTACTTGAGGCTGCTGCTCACGCCAATGTCCATGTCGCCGCCACTCATGACACAGGTGAAGATCTCATCGCCGCGATCACGAAAGCGAACTGCGCCATCGACTTTACCATTCATTCATTCACCACCACCCTCGTCGAAGCAGCTCTGAAGCACAACGTCCGTCTTGTGATTGGCACCACTGGACATACCGATGAAGAGCGCGCCATCATTCATGAGGCTGCTAGGTCGATCCCCATCGTCTACGCAGCCAATTATTCAGTCGGCGTCAACACGCTCTTTTGGCTGACACGCCAAGCCGCGCGGATCCTCACTCAGGATCGCTTTGATATCGAGGTGACCGAGATGCACCACAAACACAAAATCGACGCGCCCTCTGGCACCGCTCGCAGGCTATTGGAAATCCTCAACGAGGAAACGGGAACGTCTTATCAAAACGATGTGGCGCATGGACGCATGGGTAACATCGGTCCACGCAAGCCTCGCGAGATCGGGATGCACACGCTTCGTGGCGGTGATGTGGTAGGCGATCACACGGTGCTTTTCGCTGCGGATGGCGAGAGGGTTGAACTGACCCACAAGGCATCATCCCGCCTGACATTTGCTGCAGGGGCGGTCCGGGCCGCTCGGTGGCTGCAAGATCAGCCTGTCGGACTCTACGACATGCAGGACGTGCTTGGCTTAGTCTAACAACTGCACCCAAATCTCAAAACGAGAATGACATTCATGCGCTCCCTACCAACACTTTCATTGCTGCTCATGTTAACGGCTTGTGAGCCGAAGAAAGCTGAGCATATGGGGAAGCCAGCGGCCATGCCACAGCCATCGGTTGCGGACTCCCACGCTTCCACTCGCACCGACTTCAAGTCCTCAGTGGTGCGCGTGAGTTCCACCCAGCAGTCATGGAATGCCGGCCAACCATGGGAAAAAAACCCACCTACCCAAAGGCGGGCGCTTGCTGCCATCGTCAGTCCCCAACGGGTTCTAACTACTTCTGAAATGGTCGGCGATGCGACCTATCTTGAGCTTGAATCTCCGGATGGCACGCACTTTGCGCAAGCAAAGGTGATTGCGGTGGACTATGAGGCAAATCTTGCACTGTTAGGCCCTGTTTCTGAGGATGAAGGGAAACTCCTATTCGAGCATACCACCCCGCTTGAAATGAACACGCCTCCTACCATCGGAGAAGGAGTTCAAATTATCCAAATCGAGGAAAATGGCCAAACTATTCTAACCGATGGAAGCATCCAAAGCATTGACGTCACCTCAGATTTCTTGCCTGGGAATCGTTTCCTGACATACTTGGTCAAAGCATCCATGCAGAGCGTTGCCAGCAGCTTTTCGCTGCCGGTGCTTCATGAGGGCAAGATGGTGGGCGTTTTAACGGGGTATCAAGCCAAGGACCAGATTTGCAATGTGATTTCCACTGATATCGTCAACCGCTTCATCAAGGAAGCCGCCGATGGTGACTATCAGGGATTTCCTAGCCTAGGAATATCCACGGGTAAGACAGAGGATCCATCGTTCCGGCAGTGGCTCAAGCTCAACGATCAAGATGGTGGACTTTATATTCACGGGGTGCGGAAAGGCGGCGCCGCTCAAGTCGCTGGAGTTAAGGAAGGTGATGTCTTGCTCGCCATCGATGGCCACCCAATCGATCGCCGCGGTTTCTATCAGCACCCAAGCTATGGAAGTCTTTTCTGGGGCCACTTGGTCCGTGGTGAAAAGTCGACGGGCGAATCTTTCACGCTTTCGTTGGTGAGGGATGGTAATCCGATGGACCTTAAGGCGACGCTCACCCGTGAAGATGAGAACTCAAAATTGGTGCCTGCCTATCAATTTGGCAAAGCGCCGAATTTCATGATCAAGGGCGGCCTTGTCTTCCTTGAACTCACGCGACCGCTGTTGGAAGCATTTGGCGAAAATTGGGAAAGCCGGGCGCCGCTCGACTTTCTCGATGCGCTTGAAAATCCCGAAAAATATGAAGATAAGGTGGATCGCATCATTTTCTTGAGTCGATCCATCCCAACCCCTGCTACCGTGGGTTACGAATCTGTTAGGAATCTAGTCGTCCGCAAAGTCAACGGGAAGGAGATCAAGAATATGAGAGGTCTCATTGATGCGTTCAAAGGAAATCTTGGGGATCGCCATGTCATCGAGTTCGCGGAGGATGATTTTAAGCTCTATCTCGACGAGGCAACCTCTGCCGCTGTCGATGCCCAACTCCTTCAGCACGGGATCAGTCGGCTTTCCAGGGCGGAATGATCATGAATGCTGCTTGCGCCGCCAACCCATCAGACTGACCACTCATGAAAACCGTATCACGCGTCATGGTTTTGGCCACCACCTTCATGGCGTTCCATGTAGGAGCCGTGACCGCGGCACCTTCTGCACGCAATGTGCTGTTCATCATCGCGGATGACCTCAATACCTTTCTTGGATGCTACGGCGACCCGCGAGCCAGGACTCCAAATATCGATCGATTGGCAGCGCGCGGTGTACGCTTTGACCGTGCTTATTGTTCTCAGCCACTGTGTGGGCCTAGCAGGAATTCAATTCTAACAGGACTCTATCCCAATAGCACGGGAATCCTTGCCAATGCTCAGATTTTTCGCCAAAGCATCCCGAATCAGATCAGCCTTCCTCAGGCGTTTCGCAACCAAGGTTGGTTGGCTGCGCGCGTTGGAAAGCTCTATCACTACGATGTGCCGAAGTCGATTGGCACCGCTGGACATGACGACCCCGCGTCATGGGAAGTTCAGATGAATCCGGCAGGTGTCGATCACTTGGTGGAGGAACCAAATATTGTGAGCCTTTCGCCCGGAAACTTCGGTGCCACACTCAGTTGGTATGCTTCCCCTAGGCCCGATGCTGACCACACGGATGGCAAGGTCGCGAACGAAGCCGAATGGATTTTGGAACGCTGTGCCAAACAGCAAGATCGACCATTCTTTCTCGCCGTGGGCTTCTTTCGGCCCCACACCCCCTTCGTGGCACCGAAGACTCCCTATTTTGACGAATATGCCGAGGCTGACATGCCCATCGTCACTGGAGTGACGGAGGATCAGGCTGATATTCCACCAGCAGCACTCGCAAGTCGCAAAGCGGAGGAGGAAAAGATGACCGACACCCAACGCCGCCAGGCCATGCAAGGCTACTATGCAAGCATAAGCTTTATGGATGCCCAAGTCGGTCGGGTGATTGACACGCTCGATCGATTGAAGCTTACAGATAGCACGATTATCGTTTTTACCAGCGATCATGGCTACCACATGGGCGAACATGGATTGTGGCAAAAACGCAGTTTGTTTGAGGAGAGCACCCGTGTGCCACTTCTGATCATTGCGCCAGGAGTCACGCCTCATGCGGCAGTCGCCAAATCGCCGATCAGCCAAGTTGATCTTTACCCAACACTTGCTGGACTTTGCGGCATCAAGTCGCCTTCCAACCTTCAAGGCCAGAACCTCATCAACACTTTAAAAGATCCTGCCACACCGGGCCGGGGTTGGGCGGTCACTCAAGGAACGCACGGCTATAGTTTACGCACAGAGCGCTGGCGCTACACCGAATGGGACGAGGGAAAGCAAGGTCGTGAGCTATACGACCACGATGCTGATCCCAAAGAGCTCAAGAATCTCGCAAATGACCCTTCCCATGAGCAAGCCGTCAAATTGCTTTCGGAGCAGCTTCGATCAGCGGTGAAGACGACATTCCCGCCCTCGGGCAAGACGCCGGAAATCAAGGAGGGAATTTGGACTCCGAGCATCTAACATCTCCTCGCGGTCTCATGCAATGGAAGATCTTCGTGCTGGTTTTGGCGGTGCTTGCAGTCCCGATCGCGATCCGAGCCGCCGATAGGCCCAACATTCTTTGGTTGAGTAGCGAAGACAACACGACCCTGTTAGGGTGTTATGGTGATTCCATGGCACGCACTCCAACGCTGGATCAACTTGCTCGCGATGGAGTTCTTTTTGAAAACTGTTTCGCTCAGCCAGTTTGCGCGCCTTCGCGGTTCGCGTTGATCACGGGGACGTTCGCGGCATCTTCCGGTCCTGCAAACCACATGCGGGCTGAGGGCAAAATTCCCTCATGGATGACGGGGTTTCCTGCATTTTTGCGAAGGGCTGGCTATTTTACCACGAACCAGTTGAAGACCGATTACAATTCACTCATCCGTGTCGATCAGGTTTGGAATGAATGCGGACGCACTGCGGACTATGCGAATCGAGCGGATTCGAGGCAGCCATTCTTCAGCGTTTATAATCACGAGGTGACCCACGAGAGTTGCTTGTTCAAGACCGATGCATTGCCACTCAATTTCCCTCCAACCGATCCCGCGAAAGTACGCATTCCCTCATACCAACCGGACACTCCAGAAATTCGTGCGGACTGGGCGCGTTATTATGACTGCCTAAAGTTGATGGATCAACAAATTGCGGTGAAACTGGAAAATCTATCAAAGTGTGGTCTAGCAGATAACACGATCGTATTTTATTTTTCGGACAATGGAGGGGTCTTGCCCCGTAGCAAACGCTTTCTCCATGAAAGTGGCACTCATGTTCCACTCATCGTCTATTTCCCGCCCAAGTGGCGGCATCTCGCGCCTGGACCACCCGGGTCGAGAATTAAGACGCCCGTTAGCTTTGTGGATTTCGCACCTACGGTTTTATCGTTGGCGGGCGTGGAAATCCCAGGGCATATGCAAGGTCGGGCGTTCGCGGGCCCAAAGATGAAGCCGAACGAATACGTTTACTGCACCCGCGACCGCATGGACGAGCGCTACGACATGGTGCGGTCGGTCATCGACTCGCGCTGGCTTTATATCCGGAATTTTCGCCCAGATATCAACTACGTTCAGCCGCTAAGCTACATGTTCAACGCCCGCGGGTATCGGTCATGGGAGCGATTGGCCCGAGGAGGGAAGCTGACCGAAGCGACCGCGAGGTTCTGGGGCGAGAAGCCCACTGAGGAACTTTACGAGATGGCAGTGGATCACGATAATGTCCATAACCTCGCCAATGATCCTGCCTGCCGGGAGACCCTTAATCGCATGCGCGATGCCTTAAAGAGGCACACACTAGAAATCAACGATAACGGATTTCTGCCCGAAGGCTCGGTGCTTGAAGGTTATGATGAATCGAGAGCGGTGGGGGCCTACCCACTTGTGGAGGTCTATCAAATGGCTCTAATTGCATCAGAGCGTAACCCCGATAATCTAGTAAAACTGATTGAGGGGCTTAAAAGTTCAAGCGAGCCCATCCGGTGGTGGGCGGCACAAGGATGCACGATGCTGGGTGATCGAGCTCGCTCCGCAAAAAGTTCTCTTTTGCATTGTTTGAAAGATTCGTCAGGAGCCGTCCAGATTGCTGCGGCTGAAGCTCTTGCTTGTATGGGTCAGTACGACGAGGGGCTTCGGATTCTGCAGCATTGGTTATGTGTGAATGAAAACCCCCAATTTTCTCTGCAGGCCGCCAATGTCATCGACCGAATCATCGAGGGGCCAAGGCCCGTGCCAGCCATGATGATGGCATTCCTCGAAGAAGCCGAAATGCGGTTTAAGGCCGATGGGAACAATAGCGATGCTCAAAGGATTCTGAAGCGGATGAAATCTGTCGTGGAGGGAAAAATGCCTGCATGGGTTTCAAATCCTCAGTTCCAAGACTAGTGTTCGTTTCGATCGTGGATTGCCACAAATTTTAAGTGTCGTCAATTGTCGCGCAACTTTGTACAAGCGGCATAGTTTCTATTTCCAAGCTAATGAAAAATCCAGCGCCTGTTCCAACCTCCGAAAGCGAATCTAACCCCAAGAGTTCAAGCAAACTTGGTCTAGCACGTGCGAGTTGCCATAAGCTTGCAATCGTTGCCCTTGCCATTGCGCCATGCACTGCATTTTCTGCCATCGAGTCGAGTGGCGATGCTCCAACCCAAGCTGCGCCCTTCGCCTCATTTGCGCCGAGAGTGAAGCTCCACTGGGACAGTTCATTCCTCTACATCGAAAACAATGGTCTGCCTACCCATAGCATGATGGTGGGGATCACTGCATGGCAGCAACAGGTGCCAATGCCTCAATCGTATTTCGGGGACAATGCTTGGCGCGTCCCGCTTCATCCAGTCCCTGCGAAGGAATCGCGGACGATTAAAGGGCACTTCCTTCGTGGCGCGATTGCACTTGCTGCAAATGGCATCCCGATTTTCAACCCACAAAATAACCGGGGCGAAATCTCACAGGAGATCGGCGAACTCGACCAATGGGGCGGTCACTGTGGTCGCGCAGACGACTATCATTACCATGCGGCACCACTCCATTTGCAAGCGGCAGTCGGCAAAGACAAGCCCATCGCCTACGCCCTTGATGGTTATCCAATCTATGGTCTAACCGAAGCTGATGGTTCGCCACTTGGCAAACTCGATGAATGCAACGGGCACGCAACACCCTCACTCGGTTACCACTATCACGCGTCAACCAAATATCCTTATGTCAATGGCGGCTTCCATGGTGAGGTGGTGGAACTCGGTGGGCAAGTGGATCCGCAGCCCCACGCTCAGTCCGTCAGGCAAGCACTGCCGCCGCTGAACGGCGCCAAGATCACAGGCTTCAAGGCCGCGCCCGATGAGAAATCGTTCAGCCTCCAATACACGGTTGCTAATAAACCTGCATCGGTAAGCTACGGCACCTCTGGAGATGGCACATGGAAATTCAAATACGTTAATGCCGATGGATCGACCAGTGAAGAAACCGGAACGATGTCGGCACGCGGTAGCGGTGGAGGTCGCCCGAAGGAGCGTAATGGTGGTGGTCCTTCAAACGATCGCGGCGGCGCTCAAAGTGACCAGGGTGGAGCACCTGCATCCGATCGCAAGTCACCCAATCTAATGCCAAAGGTACCGAGCAGTGAGCCTCAGGCCGTCAGCCATTCGCAATCGAGCGGATCGTTTAAACTCACCAGCCCAGAAGTGATGGATGGAGGCAACCTTCCAATCGATTACACCGGTGATGGGAGCAGTGCAACCCTTCCACTCGCATGGAGCGGCGCGCCCGCTGGCACCAAGGGTTACGCGTTGATCATGCACCATCTGGACCCTGAAGGAAAGACGAAGATCTACTGGACCCTTTATAACATCCCAGCTAGCGCTCAAGGGCTCCCAAAAAATACTAAGGACGTCGGAGTCTTGGGGCGCAATACGATCAATGATCGGTTAGGCTATGCCCCGCCGCATTCGAAGGGTCCCGGCGCAAAGACCTATGTGCTTACGCTTTATGCGCTATCTGCGCCCCCGCAGATTGCTACCGCTCCATCCCAAGTGACGGGCGAAAGTCTTGCTGCAGCGCTTAAGGATCGCACCCTCGCGACTACGGAGCTCAGCGTGGTCTACACCCGTGACGGCACAGCCGATTCTCAGGAGCAAGGCGGGCAAAAGATTCCGCGTAGTGAAGATCGGAGCGAAGATCCTAGTAGCGATCTAACACCACCACGTAAAGACGGTGAGCGGAAAGAGAGGGAGGGTGATAATGCTTCCGCTCAGGATGCGCAGCCCACGCCATGGATGAAGAAGCATGGTTCTGAAATCGATATCGATGGAGACGGCGTCATCACGCTGGCCGAGTTGGCAGACGATATGAATCGTGCATTTGCGATTTACGACCAAGACAAAAATGGCGTGCTGAGCCCGGTCGAGGTTGAGAAAACCGGAGATGTTCGTGAAGGTGCAGCCTTCGCAGGCCTTATTTTTAAGCACTTTACGGATCTCGATTCTACTGGCGACGGGAACGTCTCGCGGGACGAAATGGTGGCGGCAGTCAAGTTCATCTTTACCTCTGCGGATCTCAATCACGACAACCGAGTGACCTCCATGGAATGGCAAAATGCTTCTAATGCTCCATTCCAGGTCCGGTCTGGAAATACGAGTGGACCATCTTCATCGAATCGATCACCCAATCAAGACACTGCGAAGAAACCAGCGAAAGAGATTAGAACTACGCGGAATGGTCCAGATGCAAAGGGTTTCATTAAGCCAGATCTAACAGAAACAATTAAGGTGAACGTCTATGCAGACAACTGGTTCATGTTATACATCAATGGCAAGCTGGTCGCAGTGGATCCAATTGATTTTATTCCCCACAATGTGGTCAGTGTCGATATTCTCCCAGAATATCCCATGACCATTGCCGTGATGGCGAAGGACAATGCGGATCCCAAGACTGGAATGGAATATGGAAATCATGTGGGCGATGGTGGCCTTATCATCAAGTTTGCCGATGGTACCGTGAGCAATGCGACGTGGAAGGCGAAGTGTTTCTTCAAAGGTCCGATCAACCACGATGTGGCTCACCCAACGGTTGAGCACACACCGATTCCTGAAAACTGGTATACTGTGAATTTTGACGACAGCAAGTGGGCAAACACTGCGGAATATACCGAGCAGCGAGTTAATCCGAAGGAAGCATTTTATCAGGCGGATTTCACGGGAGCCAAGTTCATTTGGACGGAGGACCTCGACCTTGATAACACGATCATTTTTCGAACGAAAATCGAGAAGCCCACTTGGACGAAGCGCTGGAATACCAAGCCAGACTTGGATGTCACCGGTGCGCCTACTCGCTGAAAAGGATGAGATTTTTCCACCTCATTGCCCTTGTGGGTCTGGCGGCAATTTTGTTGATCGCCGCTAAGCCTGATGGTCGGCCCAAAGGTGGGCAAGGTGGGGGTGCTGCAGTTGAACCTGCCATTACTCCAGATTATTGGTACAATGTTTGGCTATGCCGTCCTGGCGCAAAATCGGTCACGGCTAGCGTGATCGGTTGGAAGGACATGGAGATCTATGCGGCGTTTGGCGAGAATCCTGAGGCCATGTCCAAAAGCACACAAAAAGTCAAACTCGCTGCAGGACAGGCCCAAAACTTGGTCATGGATCAGTTGAAGCCTGATACTGTGTATTTCTATCAGATTAGTCGTTCCATCAATGGAGGCGATTTCGTCAAGGGCGAGGTTCGTAGTTTTCACACCCAGCGCAGCCGCGATTCCGCATTCTCGTTTGATATCCAGGCGGATTCACATCTTGATGTTAGCTCGGACTTGAAAGTCTATCAACAGACACTTTCAAACATGCTCACGGATAAACCCGATTTCATGGTGGATCTTGGCGATACCACGATGGTTGACAAGTTTGGGAGTTTCTACACCCGTGCCGAATCCCAGTATCGGGCACAACGTTACTACATGGGTCAGATTGCCCATTCCGTACCAATTATGCTTACACTTGGGAATCACGACGGCGAGCAGGGTTCGCGCCTAACAGGTCAACCGAACTCCATGCCGCTTTTGTCAGTTGCGCTACGTAAGAAGTATTTCCCCAATCCAGAGCCTGGTGAGATTTACACTGGGAATTCCGTTCCTCGATCTGATGCTGGTTTGCTGCAGGACTATTATGCTTGGGAATGGGGGAGTGCCTTGTTTTTGGTGTTAGATCCATTTTGGTTCACGACGGATCGGCAGGCGGATGACAACTGGAGCATGACACTCGGTAAGACACAATATGACTGGCTGAAGCGAACGCTTGAGGCGAGCAAAGCTCCTTACAAGTTTGTGTTCATTCACCACCTCGTCGGGGGCTTAGGGCGTGATGTGCGCGGCGGGGTAACCCCAGCGCCGTATATGGAATGGGGTGGCAAAAATGCGGATGGAAGCGATGGGTTTGCGCTTCATCGCGCTGGCTGGGAGATGCCGATTCATCAGTTATTTGTAAAAAATGGCGTGAGTGTGGTGTTCCATGGCCATGATCACCTGTTCGCGAAGGAGGAACTTGACGGAGTGATCTATCAGGAGGTTCCGCAGCCGAGTCATCCAAGTGGCGGTACGCGAAGCGCGGAGGAATACGGCTACACGGGTGTCATTCTTGGAAGTTCCGGTCACCTGCGGGTCACGGTTAAACCTGCGCAAGCCAGTGTCGAATACGTTCGCTCGATTGTACCGGGAGTCACCAAGGATCAAGTCGGTAACGCGAGCGTGGCCCATCGATATGTGGTCCAGCCTCGGGGAGTCAATTGAGCGGCGATGACGAAGAAGCGGTGTGCTTCACTTCGAGAGACTGGCTGTGGTCTCTTTCGCATTGTGAGCGACCGCCGCATGCCATGCTTCACGGAGCATTTGGGTCACGGGTCCCAAGGGAAGTGTTCGCTCATCAAGCTTGGAAACGCCTGTTATCCCCCGAAGTGAGGAGGTGACAAAAAGCTCGTCGGCCTCAGCGACATCTGAGGGAGTTAGGTGAGATTCCTCACAGCAA
>CAILVZ010000381.1 GCA_903837825.1 Akkermansiaceae bacterium
CGTCGGCCTTGATCTCGCTCTTGGTGGTGCGTTTGAAGATTTGGTTATCGGCGTAGTACCGCACCCACCAGTAGTGGGAGGCTGGGATCTTGAAGATCACCAGTTTTCGGGGGTAGCCGGGGATTCGATCAATGGTGTCGCGAATGGGAACGGTGCGATGCCGCTCCACTGCATCGGGCTCAAGTGCTTTGGCCATGGTTTTGGATCCTGGAACAATTGTGTTTTCAGAAACCCGCGCAGGACAACCGAATCCAGACCGGGCTGGATTGGGCAGTCAAAGTTCAGCAAATACTCAGTCTGCGCGGGTGGCGGTTACCCACTACTCGCTGGGCTCGCGCTCCATTTCGGCCTTTCGGGCAGCCTCTTCCTCCTTGCGTTTGCGGATAAGTTCGATGATTTCTTCAGCACGACTGGTGGGTGCTCCGGGAATTTCGATTTGGCTCTCCACTCCCTTGGCCTTGCGTTCCTCGGCCATCTCGCGATCCCTCGCCTCCAGCTCAATCTTGATCTCGGCCATACGCTCTTCTGCCGTGATGTCGATGCTGCCAGGGATCTTGAAACCCTTGTCGCTGGCTTCCATGCCGAAACCAAACGTAATGCCGTGGTTCGAGCGCAGTTGATCGAGTTTGGCTTTGGCCTCCGGCAGCCGCGGCACACAGAACTCAGTCATGGGCGCCAGGATCTTGGTTTCGAGCCTTTCCGTGATCCGGCACATGCGCACAAGCACCAGACCCCCTTTGCCGTTATTAGCAAACAAGCCCATCCGCAGTTGGCTCTCTGATTCCTCTTCACCGACCATGTCGACCGTTAACTTGTCTGGAACCTCAACGGTGATGTCCCCAAACTTTCCATGTGCCAGCAAGAATCCCCGAACAATTTTGTGTGCAGCCTCCCGACGCTTTTTATCCTGCTCCGCTTCGACCTTCTTCTCTTTGGTCTGAGTGACCTTGGCAATCCCACCCGCTTCTTTGATGTATCCGGGCAGCTCCTCCTGAGTCAAATTCTCCTCATAGGCGACCTGCAGGACCCGTGAATAGTTAAACGCGGTCTGGCGATCTCTGGGCAGGATGTAGCGCAGCACCGTAGTAATCCAGGGCGTGTTGGCCTGGGTTTTTTGCTCGTACCTTTGCTCGAGTACCTGGCGCATACGCTGCAGGACGTGATCCCGAAGCGGCGACTGGTCGATCTGCAGCGCATACCCATAAATCGCTGCGAGCAATTCGTAAAGGGCTTTGGTGCCCTTGACCACGTAGGTCTCAGTATACTGATCGTTCAACTTGGCAAAATGATCTGCCTGGTTAAGGATAATGTCGACCTGTACGTCGTTAGCACTGCGGTCTGCGGGCCGGCTCTTCTTTGAGCCACCCAGCACCTTGGTCATTAGGAGGCCGAACTCCATTGGATCCGGCTTACTACCGTCGGTTGGATCGGGAGCATCGTGGGGCGTGCCCTCCCATGCTTTCCAGTTCACTTCGTCTTGCCCACGATCGTTCATCAGGGCACTGACCTCGCGCATCGCGTCTTCCATATCGCACTCCTTGAAGGTTGGTGTCATTAGCCAGGCTGGCTCGACGCTTCAAGGCTAGGGGCGGGTTCGCACAAACCTTTTCGGATTTCGGATGAATCAAAAAAATGAAAAGACCCGATGAAAATTGTGTTAACGCCCCCCAGACC
>CAILVZ010000382.1 GCA_903837825.1 Akkermansiaceae bacterium
GGCGGATGAGAGGACGCGGAAATACACCGAGTTCCACGAAAGTCAGCGACCAGTGGGCGTTCAGTTATTTGGCGCGGATGGCGAGAGGATGGGGGAGGCCGCCAAGAAGATCATCGACTGGAAGCGTCCCGATTTCATTGATATCAACTTTGGCTGCCCAGTGAACAAGGTGGTTGCGAGGAATGGTGGGTCCTCCTTGCTCCGTGATTGCCCGATCTTGGCGTCAGTGGCGTCTGGGGTGGCGAGGGCGGTGGGAGATCACGTGCCGGTTACCGCCAAGATACGGATCGGCTGGGATGAGAATTCGGTCAATGCGGTTGAGGTTGCGAAAATCCTCGAAGATTGCGGAATGCAGGCGATCGCTGTGCATGGGAGGACTCGCGCACAAGGGTATGGGGGCGAGGCCAATTGGGAGGTGATCGATGCCGTGGCACGTGCGGTTCGGATTCCGGTGATTGGCAATGGCGACATCACCTGTGGCGCCGACCTCGTGAAGCGGCGGAACACCGCCGTCTCAGGGGTCATGATCGGGCGTGCTGCGATGCAGAATCCATGGGTTTTTCGTGAGGCCAAGCACTACCTTGAGACGGGCGTGGTGCTTCCCGAGGTGAGTGTAGAGGAGCGCTGGGACTTGGTGATTCGTCATTGTCGTTTGGCCGTCGAAAGCCGTAGAAATGGCAATGAGAAGCAGACTCTGACGGCGATGCGTTCGCGTTTGATGGCCTACTGCAAAGGGTTTCCTGGGGCCAAAGAGTTGCGGCAGCGACTTTGCCAGGTTTCGTCGATCGCAGAGGTCGAGGATCTTGCGGCTTGGACTCTTGCAAAGTTGGAGCTCGGCGATGGATTAAATTTGGACTCGGTTGAAATGCATCATGCAAGTTCTCCGTAAGTAACTAAGGCTTGTACCCTTCCTTCAATCGATGGACATGAATGATATTCTCCGAGTGGGTGTGATTGCATGCGTGGGTTTGCTTTGCAGTTGCGAGCGCCCTCGCACGCGTGCGTCGGCGATGAAAACTGAGGCGAAGCCAGAGGAATCCCAGGCCCAAGTCGCGAGGATTGATGAGAAGGCCGAGCCGGACCCTCCATCGAAGCCGATTTCATTTAACGCCCAGATCCAACCGATTCTCTCCGAAAATTGTTACCACTGCCATGGTCCAGACTCGGGCACTCGCCGTCCGGAGAAGGAGCCGCTGCGATTGGATCGTGAAAAAATGCATTCGCCGCGCGCAAGGATGGTAAACCCGTCATCATCAAAGGTGATGTGGCCGCCTCCTTGCTGGTTCGATTGATCGAATCGAAAGATCCGGAGGAGGTGATGCCGCCGCCTGAATCGCACAAAAAATTGACCGGTGATCAGATCGCGTTGGTCAAACGCTGGATCGCAGAGGGAGCAGTTTATGAGGAACATTGGGCGTTCATTCCACCCACACGCCCCGATGTCCCTTCGGTCATGCACCCCGAATGGGTGAAAACCCCCATCGATGCGTTCATTCAGGAAAAGCTGAGTCAAAAGGGATTGCCTCTCGCACCCGCGGAGAATCCGCGGACATTGATTCGCCGCGCAGCCTTGGACCTAACGGGTTTACTGCCGGATCCATCGGAGGTTGCTGCATTTGAAAAGGAGCCGAGCGATGCCGCCTACGCGGCGCAGTTAGAAAAGTATTTCAGTTCGACTGCCTATGGTGAGCATCGAGCCCGGTATTGGCTCGACTACTCACGGTATGCAGACACCCACGGGCTTCACTTCGACAATGTCCGATCCATTTGGCCTTATCGAGATTATGTTACCCGTTCGTTCATGACGAACAAGCGTTACGATCAATTCATCCGCGAGCAACTCGCCGGAGATTTGATTCCTGCTACCGACATGGATCCCTGGATTGCTACTGGCTATATTCGTTGCAATGTGTCGACTAACGAGGGCGGTGCAATCCCTGAGGAAGTCCACGTAAACAATACCCGCGATCGAACGGAAGCATTTGGTGCAACATTTCTCGGTCTAACCGTTGGTTGCGCAGCATGCCATGATCACAAGTTCGACCCAACGGCGCAACGCGATTTTTACGCGCTCTCTGCATTTTTTAACAATACCGCCGAAAAACCTTGGGACGAGAATGTCGATGATTCACCACCCGTCCTGCGGACTCCACCTCCCGCAAAGCAGGCTGAGTTCAATGCTGCGGTCGCAAAGCGGTCGTTGGCCAATGCGAATTACCAAAAACGCAAGTCAATCGCCCCCCTGCTCTTTCGCGAGTGGCTTGCTTCTGGCGGCAAGCCGTTGGGTGTATCGACCCAAGCGCTTGAGTTGCGCCTTGCCCTCGATGAGGGCTCTGGAGATTCCGTTAGAAATTCTGCGCCGGGGACCAAGGAAGTAAATTACGCCGCCACCATCAACCCGCTGATTTGGGGCGAGTCCCTCTGGCTTTGGCCATCGATGCGGATGGATATCAACACTCAGATTCCCATGGCGGATCAGGGGGACTTCGATGCAGATGAGAGTTTCTCGGCCTCGATGTGGGTGAACCTTCGAATGAAGCCCGCCAACAGTTCGACTGGCAATGGTTCGCTGATTTCTCGGATGGCGGGCGCAGGTAAGGAGGTTCAAAGGGGCTGGGATCTCTTCATGGAGAAGGATACGTTGACCGTGAACATCGTGCAACAATGGCCAGATAAGGCGATTCGCGTCCAAGCTGCGGGGATTCCGAGTGGTGAGTGGGTTCATCTGGGGTTTTCTTATGATGGTTCGGGTAAAGCAAAGGGGGTGAAGGTTTTCGTGAATGGCGACCTGCGAAAGACGAAGGTCATTGCTGATGCGCTGAAGCGTGGTCAAACGATTCGAAGCGATGCTCCCCTTCAATTGGGTCGGCGTGGTGGTGGGGACCCGAAGCGTGAGACTGCATTCCAAGAAGTACGCCTGTACCGGCGGGTACTTGATGGAAATGAATTTGCGCGGTTGCCGTTCGAGGACATTGCGGCTGAGATTCTTGCAAGGTCACCGAACCCCGAGCATTGGTCGGAGCAGGAGAAATTCATCGCGTTGGATCGATTTTTTCTAAAATCGGTTGATCCAGAAGCGGGGACTGCCTTGAAGGATATCCGAGCCGCGGATGGTGTGATCACGGGAATGGGGAAAGGTGGCGATGCTTGTTTGATTGCCCGTGAACGCGCAACGCCTGCGACGGCTTGGGTTTTGAACCGAGGTTTATACAGCGCTCGCAAGGAGCTGGTTACCCCTGCCACACCAGAGTTTTTGCCAAATCCCTTGCATTCCTCGAATCGCCTCGAGCTTGCCGAGTGGTTATTCAAGCCGACCAATCCGTTGTTTGCTCGTGTCACGGTCAATCGGATCTGGCAGGAAGTTTTCGGAACTGGATTGGTTGAGACATCCGAGGATTTCGGCATCATGGGAAGCCGGCCATCGAATCAAGCGTTGTTGGATTGGCTTGCGGTCGAGTTCAGGGAATCGGGTTGGGATATCAAGCACATCTATCAGCTTCTATTGACCTCGAATGCGTATCGCCAATCCAACCGGGTGTCTCCCGAGGCACTTGCGGCAGATCCTTCGAATCGCTTAATCTCTCGGGGGCCGAGGTTTCGGATGGACGCTGAGGTGTTGCGGGACACGGCATTGCAGGCTGCCGGATTGCTTGCAACTATGGTCGGTGGCCCGCCCGTAAAGCCCTATCAACCTGAGGGGATTTGGGAGCCCATCTCAATGCCTGAATCCAATACGCGTCACTACCAGCAAGGTTCCGGTGATGCACTTTATCGTCGGTCGATGTATTCCTTTTGGAAACGCTTCGCACCACCCCCATCGATGGAGACCTTTGATGCTCAGGCGCGGCAGGTCGTCTGTGTTCGGCGTGCGCGGACTAACACCCCCTTGCAGGCACTCGTCAGCATGAACGATCCGCAATTTGTGGAGGCCGCCCGCAAGCTTGCTGAGCGCACGGTGATGTATGGTAGCGACGCAACCATGCGCCTGCAATTTCTATCAGACATCGTGTTGGCGCGTTCTCTATCTGCGGGTGAGGTTGCTGAGTTCGTCAAGGGGTTGGAGCTTTACTCGCGATATTACATTGATCACATCCAAGACGCCAAAGATCTGCTAGCCACGGGTGCTGCACCCGCGCTGGCAAGCTTGGATCCAATTGAGGTTGCGTCGTGGACGATGGTTGCCAATCAGTTCCTCAATCTGGACGAAACTCTAACCAAATAGACTCATGAAGCTTGATCTTTGTTCTGACCACAGCGGTGAAGGGCCGTCAGTGATGGATTTGCCAATTCCGTTAGAGCTCAAGCAAGAGTGGATGGCACTCGCGTCGAGGCGGCAGTTTCTCTCTCGCGCGGGAAAGTCACTTGCTTGGGCGAGCATTGCGGGTTTGTTTGCGAAGAATGGCAGTGCAGCTCAGGCGGCGGAGATGCAGGCGGCCATGCTACCTCACATGGCGCCTAAGGCGAAGCGTGCCATCTATTTGTTCATGGCCGGCGCGCCATCGCAGTTAGAGACATGGGACTATAAGCCGAATCTTTCGCAGCACTTTAACCAAGATCTGCCGGAGTCGATTCGTGGTGGGCAATTGTTGACCGGGATGACGGCGTCGCAAACGCGGTTCCCAGTGGCGTCATCATTCTATCAGTTTCAGCAACACGGCAAAGCGGGGCATTGGGTGAGTGAGTTGTTTCCACACCTCGCGAAGGTCTCTGATGAACTGGCGGTGATTCGCTCGATGCATACGGATGCGATCAATCACGAGCCTGCCATTTTACTGATGAATTCAGGAAATATGGTTCCTGGAAAGCCATCGATTGGATCTTGGGTCTCGTATGGTTTGGGCTCGATGAATGATGATCTACCAACCTTTGTCGTGCTCACCTCGAAGCTGGCGACCCAGAGGAATATCCAAGCACTTTCATCACGGCTTTGGTCGGCCGGCTTTCTTTCTCCGGAAAATTCGGGGGTTGCGTTGCGGTCGGGGGGGAATCCTGTCATTCACTTGTCAAATCCCAAGGGTGTTCCGAGTGCGATTCGGCGGGCGATGATCGATGGGGTCGGTGAGATGAACCGACAGTTGTTTGCACGCATCGGGGATCCGGAGACGAATTCAAGGATTTCGCAGTATGAAATGGCGTTTCGCATGCAGACCTCGGTTCCAGAACTCACCGATCTCTCCAATGAGCCACAGTCTACATGGGACATGTATGGGGAGAAGGCGAAGGAGCAAGGCACCTATGCCTACAATTGTCTCATGGCGCGGCGGCTCGCAGAGCGAGGGGTTCGTTTCACTCAGATTTTCCACCGAGGATGGGACAATCATTCCAACTTGCCTAAGGATATGAAGACCCTTGCCGAGGACATTGATCAACCGACAGCTGCGTTGCTGGCGGATCTTAAGCAGCGTGGTCTACTAGAAGACACCTTGGTGGTGTGGGGAGGGGAATTCGGACGGACGGTTTATTCGCAGGGTGGTCTAAGCGCCACCAACTACGGACGAGATCATCATCCACGTTGTTTTTCCATGTGGATGGCAGGTGGTGGGGTGAATCCAGGGGTTGTATATGGTGAGACCGACGATTTTTCATACAACATTGTCAAGGATCCCATGCACATCCGTGATCTGAATGCGACCATTTTGAACCTCCTTGGGGTGGATCACGAGCGGCTCACCTTCAAATTTCAAGGGCTAGATCAGCGTTTGACTGGGGTTGAGCCTGCGCGGGTGGTAAGGGAGTTGTTGGGATGAGTCGCTGGAATTCCTCTGATTGATTTCATTCGCTGCGGGTCACGCATTTACGCGAGGTCGGTGGGCGATCCATTCTTGACATGAGTGGGTACTCGCTGAGAATCACGAACCACTCGACAGAAAGTTTTAATCAAGACTGGCGCGGTGGCCTTGTACTAAACCCTAAACTTCGAAAGATCCGCTATTCATGATGATTCTATGTGCTCCGTTGTTATTCGTTGCCACTTGTGGTGCCGCTTTTGCCGCCGATGGCTGGTCCAATCTCTTCAATGGCAAAGACCTCAATGGCTGGGTGCAACGTGGTGGCGTTGCGAAGTATGCAGTGGAAGACGGCTGCATCGTTGGGACATCAACACTCAACACACCCAATAGCTTTCTTTGTACGGGCAGGGACTACGGTGATTTCATTTTCGAATACGAATTTAAAGTCGATCCTCGGCTTAATTCCGGAGTGCAAATTCGCAGCCACAGTCTAACTGCTCCTGGGTCGTTTGTCTGGGAAGGAAAACATTTTTCGATTCCTGCGGAACGCGTTCACGGCTATCAAATTGAGATTGATCCAGATCCTAAAAAAGATCGTTGGTGGAGTGCAGGAATCTATGATGAGGCTCGTCGTGGTTGGCTGTTCCCTGGGATTCTAGGTGGGGATGAAAAAACCTTCACCACTCAAGGCCGCACGCTGTTCAAGCAAGGCGAATGGAACCAGGTGCGGGTCGAGGCGATTGGTGATTCGATTAAGACGACTCTCAATGGCACGCCGTGTGCCTCGATTCGTGATGGAGTGAATGAGTCGGGTTTCATCGCCTTACAAGTTCATGCGATCAACAAGGAGGCTGACAAAGATGGTTCGCAAGTTCGTTGGCGCAATTTGCGGATCCAAGAGGTTGAAGCTGCAGTGCAGAACGTTCTAACCGATCGTGAAAAGGCCGAAGGCTGGGCACTGTTGTGGGATGGTAAGACGAATGCAGGATGGCGCAGCGCACGCGGCCCTGAATTTCCGAAGGAGGGATGGGCGATGGATGGCGGTGTGCTCGTGGTGGGCGAGACTGGAGGTGCGGAATCTGCCGCTGCAGGCGACATCATCACGAAAAAGAAATACTCGGATTTTGAGCTGAGTGTGGATTTTAAAATCACGCCTGGTGCAAACAGTGGCATCAAGATTTTTGTGGATCCGGAGATGAACAAGGGTGAAGGTTCGGCAATCGGGCCTGAATTCCAAATTCTTGACGATGACCTTCATCCGGACGCCAAGCTTGGACGCGATGGCAATCGCACGATTGGATCGCTTTATGACCTGATCAGTGCGCCGAAGAACAAGCGAGTCTATCCGGTGGGTGCATGGAGCCAGGCGAGGATTTTGTCGGACGGCAAGCACGTCACCTTTTGGTTGAATGGTGTGAAGACCGTTGAGTTTTACCGTGGGTCTGATGAGTGGCGCAAGGCAGTTGCGGCTAGCAAATACAGCAAGTGGCCAGCCTTCGGTGAGTTGGCAGAGGGACACATCCTTCTCCAAGACCATGGAAACCAGGTCTCGTACCGTAATGTGAAGATTCGCGACTTTTCGAAAAAATAAATCTGAACCCCTTTATCGCCATGAACCAACGCCGCCACTTTATTAAAACCGCAATCGGCGGGACCGCCGGACTCATCACGATTCCTCGGGTTTTTTCTGAGTCGTTGTTCTCTGCATACTCGCCGAATCACCGCATTCAAGTTGCGCAGATCGGTTGTGGGCGGATGGGCATGGCGGACATGAACTCGATCTTGTCCGAAAGCCTCGCTCGGGTCGTGGCCGTTTGTGATTTGGACAGCAGGCGTGCGGCTCATGCCAAGGGAGTCGTCGAGAATTTCTATAAGAAGAGGGGAGAGTCGGTGGTCGAGGTTAAGGTCTATTCCAGCCACCACGAGTTGCTGAAAAATCACGAGATCGATGCAGTGGTGAATAGCACGCCGGATCACTGGCACGGGCTGGTTGGCGTGGCGGCAGCACTTGCGGGAAAGCATGTTTATGGGCAGAAACCTCTCGCGTACAACATCGCCGAAGGCATCGCCTTGAAAAAGGCTGTTAGAAGCCGGAAGGTGATTTTTCAAACTGGTTCACAGCAGCGCTCGGAGAATCCGTTTCAAGCATTCCGCACAGCAATCGAAGCGGTGCGTAATGGGCGTGTCGGCCAACTAAAGACCGTGAAGATTGGGATCGGCAAGGATAAGCCAAGTGGGAAGCGCCCAGCAGCAATGCCTGTTCCCGCAAATTTTGACTACGACACTTGGCTTGGCTCGGCACCTCAGCAAGAGTATATGGAGGGACGTTGTCATTCTCAGTCGAGTTTTGATGCTCGTCCGGGCTGGATTACAACCGAAGACTTTGGTCTTGGGATGATCACCAACTGGGGCGCTCACCACATCGACATCGCGCATTTGGCGATGGGGCAAGAGCTTGGTGGGCCATCCATTGTGGATGCCAAGGCGCAGTTCATGAAGGACGATGTGTGGACGGTCCACAGTGGTTATCATGTCGAGATGCAGTATCCCAATGGTGTTCAGGTGATTCTGGATGATCAGTTTGAGAATGGGTTGACCTTCGAAGGGGACGAGGGCTGGATTTTTTGCACACGGAGCGAGGGCAAGGTGACGGCAAGCGATCCGAATACGGCCGGTGCGCCAGGGAGCGATCTGCGTGCCAGTGATGGCAAGTTGCTGTCGCCCTTGAGCCCCGGCGGCATGAGGATGCCGAAGAGCGCGAACCATTATCGCAATTGGCTGGAATCCATCGCGCGGAACGAGGATCCGATTGCACCCGTCGACCAAGCCGCATGCAGCCTGGAAGCATGCTGCGCCGCGTGGATCAGCATGAAGCTCGGACGTAAAGTGGAATGGAACGCGGCCAGAAAGGATTTTGGTGATGATCGCGAGGCAAATGCACTTCGGAGCCGCACCCCTCGTCGGTCCGAATTCGACATTCAGGCGCTGCTGAAATCTGCGGGCATCTGATGGGTTTTCAGCAAGTGCGCTGGCTTTGCTTCCACGCCGGCCGGAACTTCTGAGGTATTGATCGTTGCTTTCGGAAAGTTCGGGCGCTACGATTTGTTCGGTCAAATGGGGATTGTGCGTTCTTTTCGGCGATGGATCTTTACTACGCTTTGGGTAGTAGTCTCGAATTGTGTTGAGGGGGTGCCATCCTTGGATCCGGCGCAGAGCAAGGTGGCTGCCGATGGCCCGGTCCTGCGCAACGCGGCGGATGGAGCGATCAACACCCGCAAGGATGCACGGGCGTTGACGTTAAAGATCCCAGCGCCACGCGGGCAGATTGTGGACCGTGACGGCTTGCCGATCGCTCAGACACAGGTGGCCTATCAGGTCTCGGTACAGTTTCAGCAGTTTGAAAATGCCGAGCGTAGTTTTGTAATCAATTGGGCACGGACGAGGATTGATGCCTTGCGGACCCTAGTGAAGAGTCAGGTGCCACTGAGCGATGAAGAGATTTTTGACCACTATCGTCATCGACGTTGGTTGCCGCTTGCGGTGAGTGGGTGCCTTGATGCCAAGCAAGCCAGTGCAATCGAGCCGAAGCTCATGTCGGGGTTGGTTTTGAATCCGATCTATCGGCGGTTTTATCCGCAAGGTGATCTCGCAGCACACATCATCGGCTATGCGGGCAGCACGGGGAAACTTCCCACGGGACCCATCAATTTTAACGAACCCATTTGGGAAGAGTCCGAGGGGCGCGCTGGTTTCGAAAAGTTGTTCAACACGCAGTTGATTGGCGAGCCCGGCACGAAGCGGTTGTTGTTTGATGAAAATGGCAACAAGTTGTTAGAAGAAGAGGTGAAACGTCCTCGAGCAGGTGGGACTTTGGTGACCACGCTCAATCTGGGCTGGCAAAAGCTTGCAGAGCAGACCTTGCGAGAGGGGTGCAAGCGTGGTGCCTTCGTCATGATCGATGTGGTAACGGGCGAGGTTCTTGCCATGGCTTCTCGGCCTTCCTTTGATCTGAATCGCTTCATCCCCAACATCAATGAAGCCGAGTTCAAGGCGCTCGAGGATGATCCCGCGCAACCGCTTTTTGGTCGGGCCTTTCAGTCTGCGTATCCGCCGGCATCAACCTACAAGCCGATCGTTGCCCTTGCGGCGCTCGATAGTGGGACGGTCACTGAAGATTCGCTGATCGACTGTCCGGCGGCGATCAATGTGGGGACTGCGACGTTTAATAACTGGACCAAGATCCCTGAAGGCCCGATTAATGTGAAGCGGGCGCTCGCACGGTCGTGCAACACCTGGTTCTATCAGGTAGGAATCGGTGTGGGTTCGTCAGCTTTCTTGAATCTATCACGGCAGTTAGGTTATGGGGATCGCACGGGTTTGCCCTTGATCGGTGAGAGTCCTGGGCTGGTGCCGAATGATGCTTGGATGCTGAAGAATGAAAAACGGAGGATTCTCGATGGTGATACCGCCAATTTATCGATTGGTCAGGGGAGCCTGTTAGCCTCGCCACTCCAAGTTGCACAGGCGATGGCAGGGATTGCCAATGGCGGGGCGCTTCCGAAGCTTCGGCTGATTCGACAGGTTCAAGACTCGCGTGGGCGGGTGATTCAGGCGCCGATGCCTGAGCGTAAGAACGAATTGCGCGTGGATCCTAAAAGCATCGAAGTGGTCCGGCAAGGGATGGCGGACGTCGTCAATTCCGCTGGGGGTACGGGGCACGGAGCTGGTCTAGAATATACTACGGTCTGTGGAAAGACAGGAACCGCGCAATGGGGGCCAAAGGCGAAAAACCAACGCCTCGCCTGGTTCGCCGGATTTTTGCCGCTTGAGAACCCTCGCTACGCCTTTGCCGTTCTTTACGAGGGTCGGCCGGGTGAAGTGGTGTCCGGTGGCCGCATGGCAGCACCGATGGTCCGTAAGTTCTTTGAAGGGATCCAAGACGACATCGCGGATAGCATTGCGCCTCCACAGAAGGCATTGGTCGTTGGCGCAGAGGCGAATCCAGCGGATGGGGCACCTCAAGAAAGCATTCCGACCGATCCCGATGGATTGTCAGGGGCACCCATTTTAAAGGCGATCCCTGTGGATCCACTCGAGCCGGGGCAGTCAGTGCCCGGTGGCAACGATGACGGTGCAGTTCCGCCGCTTCCAGAAATTCCGTCGACGAAGCCACCGGTTGCTAGGGCGATTCCGGTGCGGGAATTTGAGGTGATTGAGGATCCTACCGAGGAGCCATAACCGGAGACTCAAGGTGGCGAAAAAATGAGGAGTTTGCTCGAGTGTTCCATGGAGAATTGGGCTCCAATCCGGAGTGTGGCTTGTGTAATCTTTTGCCACACGGTTTGGGCTTGTAGCGCCATTGGAGGTGAGTTCGCGATGGTTGCGGAGCGTCACTGGATCCAATCACCCGCAGTCCTTGAGACGAGCGGACTGGCGGTTTCTCCGTCGAATCCCGAGTTCCTGTGGGTGCTCAATGACAGCGGAGCCACCCCCGATGTTCATTTGACGGGAGTAGATGGAACTAGCCGAGGAGTGGTGCGGTTGAAGAACAGCCGAAACATCGACTGGGAAGATCTAGCAGCATTCATCATGGATCAAAAATCCTACTTATTGATCGCTGACATCGGTGATAATGGAGCTAAGCGCAAATCTTGCATGCTGTATGTGATGCGCGAACCGACCTTGCCCAAGGTTGGCAAGATTCTTGATGGGAAGGCCGTTCCTGCATGGCAAATCGAATTTCGCTACGAAGACGGACCCAGAGATTGTGAAGCCATCGGTGTGGATGTGGCGATGGGCAAGGTGATTCTCATCAGCAAGCGAACGCTACCGCCGGCGGTGTATGAATTACCATTGAGGGCCCCCGTGAAAGGCGGCATTCAGATCGCTCGAAAGGTGGGTAAGGTTTTGGTTAGATCACCATTCGACACGCTTGTTCCGGTTTCAAATCAACCGACTGGCCTCGCGATTGCGAGTGATCGTTCGCAGGCTGCAGTCATCACCTACTATGGAGTTTTTCTATTTCCACGTGCGCCGAGTGAAAGTTGGGCGACCGCATTTTCACGGCCTTACGCATCGCGAATGCCACATTTTCTCGGGCAGGCGGAGGCGGTGGCTTTCACCACCGATGGATCAATGCTCTACGCGGCCTCTGAAGGTGCGCAGTCTCCCATTGCTCGGTTTCGCAAGAAGTAAATCTAATAGAAATGGTTTTTTCGTGGCTCTTGAATCGCGAAGGATTTCGCTAGATTTATAGCATCAATCGCTTTTCGATGTCTGAGAGCACTGGATCTGAAATGAGCATCAGCGGATGCATGAGGACGGGAAACTCGAGGTTTTCCGCGCAGTCCCAGATCGAGCTTTTGGACGGCAGAATCATGAGATCCATGGGCGTTCGGTATGAGGTGATCTGGATGGGTTCGAGGCGGTCCTGCGTTTTGCGAAGATTTTCGAGAAATTGGCTGCTGGGGCGCATGTCCTTCGCTCCCAGGGATGGATAGAGAAAGGCGGTGAGAGTTCCATGGTGGGGCGATGAAATCGTGATGAAATTCTCACAGCGTTTGGCGCCGCCGAGCTCCTGTAAGTACTGACGGCTGACGAGTCCGCCCATGCTGAAGCCCACCACATTGATGGGCTCCGATGGGCCGAATCTCGTGTCGATGTCTTGTTTGAGCCTTGCCGCAATATTTTCAAGTCCACCGCGGCCATCGTTGGGCTTTAGGTTGGGCACGAAGCAATCGAAGCCGCGCCCTTCGAGCCTTCTTCGTAGCGTTTTAAAGCAGGAATCGGTGTCGAGAAATCCATGGACCAACACCACCCGTTTCACGCGTGGCGTCGAGATCGAGGATGATGTGAGTGATTCAAAATGGGTGAGTGGGTTATCTGACTTCACGGGTGGTGACGAGTTGGAGGTGGTGTGAACCGTGCAAGAGGTGCCAGCCACTAAAGATGCAATGAGGAGCCTTTTGAAGTTACGAATCATTCTTCAGGATCTAACCGGGTGGCCATTGCATCGGACGGCCACCCAACAAATGAATGTGCAGGTGGGGAACCGCTTCGCCACCATCGTGTCCGTTGTTGATCACCAGGCGGTATCCCGAAGCGGCGATGCCCTCGGTACGGGCGACCTTTCCTGAGACTAACAGAAGGTGCCCAAGCAAAGATTCATCCGAAGCCCCAGCAAGCCCGACGCGTGGAATGGGGTTACGGGGAATCACTAGAATATGGACCGGTGCTTGTGGTGCAATGTCATGGAAGGCCATACAGCGGTCATCTTCGTAGACGATGTTCGCAGGGATTTCTTTGCAGCAAATCTTTTCAAAAAGTGTCCTTTCCGCCATGGGGATAATCGTGGCGCGAGCCCGTCCCGCATGCAAGCTCGGGAAAAGTCTTGCAAATACTGCAAATGCGATTACTGAATGGCGTTGGCGCCTTTTAAGGTGTCGGGGGGTCAGCTAATTGGCTCCGCCCTTTTCCGGTCTTCATCGATGAGAGATTGTTTGAGGTTATCCTAAACCGCTCATCGACACCGCCTGCAGCCCCCAATGGGCTAGGCAGGCCAATTACACACATGACCCCGACTGAATTCGAGGCGTTGCCATTGGCGGCGCCCCTCCAACGCGCATTGCGTGAACTGAATTATCAAACGCCATCGCCCGTTCAGGCTCAGGCGATTCCCTTGCTCCTTGAAGGCCGCGATCTTCTGGGTTGCGCTCAAACCGGAACTGGAAAGACCGCGAGCTTCGCTCTGCCGATCCTCCATGCGATCCACTCGAATCCACGCCAAGTGCGCCCGAAATCCTGTCGCACGTTGGTGCTTGCGCCGACTCGTGAGCTTGCAGGCCAAGTGGGCAAGAGTTTTACCACCTACGGTCAACACGTCCGATTCCGCCAAACGTTGATCTATGGCGGCGTTGGACAAAACCCGCAGGTTTCCGCGATGCGCGGTGGTGTCGATGTGCTGGTAGCTACCCCTGGACGCCTGCTCGACCTGATTGAGCAACGTGCTGTTGACCTTTCTGGAGTTGAATTTTTTGTGTTAGATGAAGTAGACCGGATGTTAGACATGGGATTCCTTCGTGATGTGAAGCGGATCGTTTCGCTTCTGCCATCGAATCGGCAGTCGTTATTTTTCTCCGCCACCTTAGCGCCTAACA
>CAILVZ010000383.1 GCA_903837825.1 Akkermansiaceae bacterium
AAACTTCGCACTTCTCGCCACCTACGATACCGTGGCCGACCCCGAAGACACGACAGATCCAGTCACTGGCAAAGCCGACATTGATACCGCAGCAGACTTCATGCGTCTGTTAGCACCGATGCAACCCCTTCCCCTCACCCGCTCCTCAGCCGCCGGAAGCCAGATTTTCCAACAAATGAACTGCGCAGTCTGCCATGTTCCCAGCATGAGCACCGGTCCGAACTCGATTCGTGCGCTGGATCGCAAACCGGTATTCCTCTATTCCGATCTGTTATTGCATGACATGGGTAGTTTGGGAGATGGCATCGCACAAGCCGCAGCCAATCCCCGTGAAATGCGCACCGCCCCACTGTGGGGACTCAGAGCGAGCGCTCCCTACCTCCACGACGGCAATGCCCCGAATCTTGATCAAGCGATTCGTGCCCACGACGGCGAAGCCAAGAATTCACGCGAACGCTACCTCCGCCTCAACCTAACACAAAAGCAACAAGTGCTCGATTTCCTGAAGTCACTGTAATTAATGACTCGCGCGAGCGTTTCTTCAGACCGAAATGACCCTCAACGGCTTGATCCGTTGAGGGTTTCTCTTGATTAAAAAATCAAACCAGGCCCGCTTAAATCCTCTGTTAGAGCATCACCTTTTTGACAAAACACGCCTTGAGCGCGATCGACATGCCGTCCATTTTGCAATCGATCTCATGATCGCCATCGACCAAACGAATCGGCTTCGATTTGGTACCAACCTTTAGAACATCGGAAGATCCCCTGAGTTTGAGATCCTTGATCATGGCCACGATGTCACCATCGGCTAGAATATTCCCATAGGCGTCTTTGACCACTCGTTCAGTCACGATCTCATCCGCCTGTTCTTCAATCGGCCACTCGTGACCACAAGTGAGGCACTCGTGGTGGCTCGAATGGGTCAATCGCTCAGTCATCTCACACATCGGGCAGGCAGGATCATTCATCGGAAAAGAGGGAACAACACATCCGCTCGATACTCAAGTCCAGTCTGGAATCCATGCTAAGCCAGAACCCGCCAAATGAAAAAGATTTACCGAACAACCACCAGCTGGCAGAATAAAACAGGAAAGCTTCGGACTATTCTGAAAATCTAACCATTTATCGAGCGGAATCACGACCATGGCAATCGATCCCATTTGCGGCATGAATGTCGATGAGACAAGCGCACTAAGCGCAAATCAAGGCGACACCACATATTACTTTTGCTGCGAGTCCTGCCGCCGCAAATTCCTATTACCCTCCCGTCTTCCCTCTCTGGCCACACCCACCCATGCATGTTGCCACGGCCAGCACGCGACCGCAATTCCATCAGCGGCAGCGAAATATTTCTGCCCGATGTGCCCCGGCATGGAGTCCACCGAGCCCAGCGAGTGCGCGAAATGCGGCATGGCCTTGGAACGTAACCCTCTGTGGAAACCAGACACTTTGCCAACCACCTACACCTGCCCCATGCACCCCGAGGTGCAACAGGAATCTCCGGGCAATTGTCCCAAGTGCGGCATGGCCTTGGAGGCTTCAGTGCAACCAACCTCAGGTGTGGAGAGTGACCCTGAACTAATTGACATGACCCGCCGCTTTTCGATCGGTGCGATTCTAACACTACCTGTATTCCTTCTCGCCATGGCCCACTTGCTTCCCGCACTGGGCCATGATCCACGACTCACGGGGTCCGCCTCACGCTGGATCCAATTCGCGCTCTCTACCCCAGTGGTCTTCTGGGCCGGTTGGCCGTTTTTCAAACGCGGTTGGCGCTCGCTGATTAACCGTAGCCTGAACATGTTCACGCTGATCGCATCAGGCGTGGCGGCGGCGTATGGTTTTAGCGCTGCGGCCATGCTCATGCCATCAGCATTTCCGCAGTCTCATAACACCCACCACCCAATCCCGATTTATTTCGAGGCGGCGGCCACCATCATCGTCTTAGTTCTGTTAGGTCAATTGCTCGAACTCCAAGCACGCAGCAAGACGGGTAGCGCCATCCGAGCACTCCTCGATCTAACACCCACCACCGCTCGCATCATCGATGCCTCAGGCGAACGCGACGTCCCCATCCAATCGATCCAGGTGGGCGCACGGCTCCGCATCCGGCCCGGAGAAAAAATCGCGGTGGACGGGAAAATCATGGATGGCCACTCGGCGGTCGATGAATCCATGATTTCTGGAGAATCGGCTCCTGTTAGAAAAATGGTTGGCGACACGGTAATCGGAGGCACGCTGAACACGACCGGAAGTTTCATCATGACAGCAGACCGCATCGGTGAGGATACGGTGCTTGCAAGCATCATTCGGATGGTCAGCGAAGCCCAACGTAGCCGCGCCCCGATCCAAGCACTGGCAGACCGTGTGTCCGCCTACTTCGTGCCCATGGTCATGATCACATCGCTGATTACCTTTTCGCTATGGTACCTGCTAGGTCCAGAGCCACGCCTCGCGAACGCAATCATCAACGCAGTGGCGGTTCTCATCATCGCCTGCCCCTGCGCCCTCGGCCTCGCGACGCCGATGTCCGTCATGGTCGGAATCGGCCGAGGCGCGAGGGAGGGAATCCTCATCCGTAACGCAGAATCCATCGAACGCATGGAGAAAATCACCACTCTCGTCGTTGATAAAACGGGCACGCTCACCGAGGGAAAGCCCCGCCTAACCGAAACGTTTCAAACGGATCAATTTCTAACAGATGATCTACTGGGTCTCGCAGCATCATTGGAAAAATTCAGTGAGCATCCGATTGCCACCGCAATCGTGCACGCAGCCAAGGAACGCGGAGTCCCACTACACTCCGCCACTGGGTTTGAATCGATCACTGGCAGTGGCATCACCGGAAAGGTCGATGATCGCTCCATGATTCTCGGCAGCTTTGAGTTTCTTCGGAATTGCTCAATCGAGGGGGTGGATGACCTTCAAGTGAAAGCAGGCCAGTGGCAATCTGATGGCAAGACCGTCATCTTCGTTGGCCTGGATGGTCACGCCGCTGGGCTTCTCGCGATTTCTGACCCAATCAAATCCACCACCCCGCAAGCGATCCACCAGCTCCACCGCTTAGGCCTCAAGATCATCATGCTCACTGGCGACAACGAAGCCACCGCGCGAGCCGTTGCACACAACCTGAGCCTCGATGAGCTGCAGGCAGGAGCCACCCCCCAAGACAAACTCAAACGCATCGAGCAGCTCCGCGAACAAGGCCAAATCGTCGCGATGGCGGGCGATGGCATCAACGACGCTCCAGCGCTGGCAGCCGCACCTGTCGGGATTGCCATGGGAACTGGAACCGACGCCGCAATGGGCAGCGCCGGCATCACCCTGGTCAAGGGCGACCTCAAAGGCATCGTCCACGCCATCACCCTCAGCCGCGCCATGATGCGCAACATCCGCCAAAACCTGTTTTTTGCCTTTTTCTACAACGCGGTTGGGGTCCCAATCGCCGCCGGAATTCTCTATCCATTTTGGGGTATTCTGCTCAGCCCGATGCTCGCGGGCGCGGCCATGAGTCTGAGCTCTGTCTGCGTCATCAGCAACGCGCTAAGGCTAAAAAATGCCAAACTCTAGGCAGGCACACCGCTACGGTGAATTTTGCCAGTCGATCCAATCCCCCTCCACATGCTGGAGGAGTAAAAGTAGCCTCACTAGGGCTCGAACCTAGAATAACGGAATCAAAATCCGGGGTGTTACCATTACACTATGAGGCTTTTTGCTGGCTTGCGGCCTGCAGCGGGCGGAGCCTAAACCCGCAGCGACCGGTTTGGCAATAGGGAAAATTGGTCAAATCTGCGAGATTTTCACCGCCGCTTGAATCGCCGCCTCCGCCATTTCGCAGCCTTCAGCGGTCCGCGCGTGGATCCGGCAAATCACCTGCCCTTCCCGAACTACCTCGCCGCATTTTACCAAGCGATCAAACCCAACGGCGAAATCGACACCATCGCTCGCCCTCGCCCGCCCGGCACCGAGTTGCAGCGCGGCCTGCCCGACCCTCCCCGCATGAACATGAGTTACCACGCCCGCCGAACTTGCCACCACTTCGTAGACGATGGGAGCTTGATGGATCTCGTGAAGCCTCTCGAGGTCAGCGGGATTGCCCCCTTGAGCGGCCACCATTTGATCGAAACGCTGACGGGCTGCGCCACCATCCAAAAGCGATTCGAGGACCTCGCGGGAGACTCCCGCGATTTTCTCAGCCAGCTCGAGCACGACTTGCCGCAAATCTGCGGGCCCGCCTCCATCGAGACACTCTAGGGCCTCGATGACTTCCAAGGCGTTCCCGACCGCGCGTCCCGTCGGCTCGTGCATGGGATTCAGCACGGCATGGACCTCCACGCCCATTTCCTGCCCCACGGCCACCATGCTGGCCGCGAGCGCCTCGGCATCCTCCCGCGTCTGCATGAAGGCGCCGCTGCCGTACTTCACATCGAGCACCAACCGATCCAGCGACTCTGCCAATTTCTTGGACATAATCGAGGCGGTGATCAAGGCGATCGATGGCACCGTACCCGAAACATCGCGCAAGGCGTAGAGCTTTTTGTCTGCGGGGTAAAACCGTTCGGTCTGCCCCATCATGACCACCCCGAGTGCATCGAGTTGCGCCGCAGCTTGATTGAGCCCGACCCGCACGTTAAAGCCAGGGATGGCTTCAAGTTTGTCGAGCGTGCCCCCGGTAATACCAAGGCCCCGTCCGGAGACCATGGGCACCCAACACCCAGCGCAGGCCACCAGCGGCGCAAGGACCAAAGAAACCTTGTCTCCAATCCCCCCCGTTGAGTGCTTGTCAACCACGGGTAAACGCCCATCGCGATGCGAAAAACAATCGCCACTCTGCATCATCGCCCGAGTCAATGCGGCGATTTCCACCGATGTCATGCCCCGAAAAAATACGGCCATCGCAAACGCCGACATTTGGTAGTCCGGAATATCCCCATGCGTGTATCCATCGATCAAAAACGCAATTTCCTGGGCGGACAATTCCTCCCCCTCGCGCTTGCGGCAAATCAGCGTGGGCACATGCATGCCGCTTGGTGTACAAGGTGACACCTCCCAGAGCCAGTCTCGTTTTTGGGTAGCCATCGCCCTCAAAGATTTCGAGGTTTACGCCGCCCGATAAAATGCGATCATTCTCTGTGTGCATCTCCCCGAAAAACGCCTTGCCGGCATCTTGATTCCGACCTTCTCCGCACGCAGAGAGGGCGACTTGGGAATCGGCGACACCCTCGCCCTTCGCGAGTGGATCGACTGGGCAGCCGATCATCATGTGGGCTTCATCCAGCTCCTACCCATCAACGAAAATGGCCTCGAGGAAAGCCCATACAGCGGGATCTCATCGGTGGCACTCGACCCGATCTATCTCGCGATGGAACCGAGTGAGATCCCTGGTCTAACTGATGCCGATCTAACCGATGCCCGCGACCATCTGAGGGCGGCCCGCCAGTCGCCGCTCATCAATTATCCAGTCGTCCGAGCCGCGAAGCGAAAATTGTTAGAACTCGCATGGACAAGATTTCACGATGCAGACCCTCAGCTGAGTGCAGAATTTGAAGCGTTTCGCCACCAGGAAATCGACTGGCTGGAGGACTACACGTTATTCCGATACTTGATGGAATTTCATGGTGAGTCGCTAACTTGGGACCAGTGGCCTCATCATTGCCAGACACCTCAGCAAGCGAGAAAGCTCTTGGCCGATCTGCGAACCAATCCTGCCAGCCACGTCGACCGCCGACTCGGTTTTTTCGCATTCACGCAGTGGCTTTGTTTTCGTCAATGGTTAGCCTTGCGGGCGCATTCCGAGCATCGCGGGGTAAAACTCATGGGCGACGTACCGATCGGCGTCAGTTGGCATTCGTGCGACGTTTTTTTTGAGCGAGATGAGTTCCACCTCGACTGGTGTGGCGGTTCTCCGCCCGAAGGCTTGAGCCAGGATGATCCATTCTTTCAGCAATGGGGACAAAATTGGGGCATCCCCCTGTTCCGCTGGGATCACATGAAGGCCAACGGGTTCACTTGGTGGCGAAAGCGAATCACACGCCTCACGCGCATTTTCCAGATGTTCCGTCTCGATCACATCCTTGGGTTCTACCGGATCTACGCATTCCCATGGAGGCCAGAACGCAACCATGAGTTTCTCGGGCTCACCCACGAACAAGCCGCCATGCTCACTGGAGGCGAACTCCCGCGCTGGAATCAACGACCGGACGACACCATGGAAAATCGCGCCGCGAATCGCGCTGATGGCGATGTCCGCTTGCGGGCGATCCTAAGCGCCGCAGGGACTGCTGAAATCATCGCCGAGGACCTCGGATGGGTTCCAGACTATGTGCGCCCCCACCTCGCCGATCTCGGCATCACTGGCTTCCGAATCCCCCACTGGGATTGCAACGAGCATGGCCAACCCACCCCCGGCAGCACCTTTCCCGAAAATACCTTCGCGACCTACTCCACCCACGATCACGAGCCCATCAATGGCACATGGCATCGCTGCCTACGAGTGATCCAACACCACTCGGCGAATCCCAACGACGCAAGCGCATGGTCGTTTACTGGGGCCATCAACACGCTCAGAATCCTCGCAGAATTTTCCGGTATTCCGCGTCCGCACCACCATGCGTGGCCGCCATACACTGAAGGCATCCGGTTCCGCTTGATCAAGGCACTTTTCGCCTCAAATTCGCGCTACGCCTCGCTCATGATTACCGAACTTTTCACGCTCGATGAACAAATCAACCGACCCGGCACCTCGGATGGCGACAATTGGCGGTTCCGCTTGCCGTGGACTCTCTCGGAGATTCGGGCAGATGCCCATCTGAACCAGACCTGCAAGAAATTTGCCACACTCATCAGCATCACCCGCAGATCCTAGAGGCGAAAGGCCGACTTCGAGCTCACGCTCGCCCCACCGACTCCAGTCCCTTCATGAAATTTTAGGGTTCAGCGGAAAGTCGATGCCTGCAGATTGACTTTTCCGCGCTAGGGCTTCATACCCCTTGCATGTCTTTAGCGTTGCAGCCCAAACCGCGCTCGATCGGACCAAAATTCCGAGTGTGCATCGTTGCGTCCAGATTCAACGAGCAGTTTACCGACGCCCTGGTCGAAAACACAATCGAAGAGTTGTCTGCGCTGGTTCCAAACGCTCGAATCGACCTCATTCGGGTGCCGGGCGCCTTTGAAATCCCAGTGATGGTGGCCTCAATCTTGGATCGTGAACCGCCATCCTGCATCATCGCCCTCGGACTCATCATCCGCGGATCCACCGATCACGCCGACTTGGTGGCAACCTCGGTTACGGATGCCCTCCAGAAACTGGCCGTGCAATCCCTCCGGCCGATCATCCATGAGGTGCTACTGGTCGCAGACGAAAAGCAAGCCTATGCACGCTGCATCGGCACCCAAATGAATCGGGGCAAAGACGCAGCGCGAGCCGCCGCCTCGATGATCGATCTTTTCCATGACTTGGACCGAACCCTGCCACGTAGCTCCAGCCAGCAAAGCAAACGCAATGCCTAACACTCGCCACGTCCGCGAGGCGGTCATCCAATTCCTCTACTGTGCCGACCTCGAGGGTGGTGCATCGCCCGAACTCCTGCGAGGCCCTTTCTGGGATTTTGTCAGTGAATCAGACCGTAGGAGCCTTTTACTGGCGACTTTTCGGACCGTCCACCACCTCGCCCACGGCCGCAAAGATCGCCTCGCGGAGTTCGTCGAACGCCAAGCCATGGCATGCACCCTTCTCACGGCTTGGCCGCAAGCCGAGTGCTTGAAAATTAGCCTCGTCCGGATCGCTGAGCTTGAATCGGTGTGGAGCACTGCCTTTGCAACGCTCGAACGTTTGCCTAAAGATGACGACGATGCCGCGGTGGCCGATCGTTTCAGCCATGCGCTCAATCAGCTTTTCTCAACCGACCGCGACCTTGCCGCAACCCGCCAGCGATTTCTGCATGACCTCGAGGATTTCCCTTCGTTGCGCGGATCCTTGGAGGCGGTCGCGGCCACCATCCGGCGGCTCCAGCGGATTTCCGACCGGATGAAAATGGTCGAAGAACCCGAAAAATTCCCCGAACAAACCGACCTCGCGCGCTTGCGTGACTCCAAGGAGGAAATCCTCACGCTTCGCAAACTTGCGGATGACCTCGTGGACGCGATTCTCCATCACAAGGAACAAATCGACCAAACCTTATCCAGCACCATTGAAAATTTCGCACCTGAGCGGGTTGATCCCGTGGATCGTGCGATCCTGCGATTGGGGACTTACGAAATTCTTTTTGCATCGACGCCTCCCAAGGTCGCGATGAATGAAGCCATCGAACTGGCCAAGCGCTTTGGAACCACCGATTCAAAACGCTTCGTCAACGGAGTGCTCGACAAAATCGCACAGCAGGCCAAGCCTCAATCCGAAATTCACGACGGCTAGTAGTTGACCGTATACCGATCGGCCTCATTCAAATGCGTTAGATTTCGACCCACATGAGCCAGCCCTCCCAATTCCAGCAACAAACGATGTGGCGCGCAGTTACCGGCGTTTGCATTGCCATCTTAGGGACGCTCATCGTCGGATTCATCTGGCTGGTCAGTTCCATCCTTGGATTTCTCCAGCCCGTTCTCGTCCCCTTAATCGTCGCCGGAATCATCGCCTACGTCCTCGATCCCGTGGTGAAATTTCTCGAATCGCGGGGACTCAAACGCTTGTGGGCCGTCGTCGGGCTATTTTTTATTTTACTAGCCGGTGCCATCCTTCTCGTCGCTGCCCTCGTTCCTGGGGTGATGCGTGGTCAAGGTGCGCTTCGTGAGTGGATTGCATCCTCCCATCCAACCCAACCCACTCCTCCTGTCCAACCCGAGTCCTCTGGGGCAACCACCGACACGTCAAAACATCTTGCGCCCGCACTGGTCAGCACCCTGCGCGAACTCCACCTCCGCAACCCAAGCGGCCCAATCCACTGGGTGCTCACGGAGACCGATGACCAAGGCAAACCCCTCAACGCTCAGAAAGCCATGGGGCCTGACTCCATGGATGACCTCGCAATCACACGTGGCGGGCGGATGATCAACGACAATCTCGACGTCATCTTCCATACCGCACGCTCATGGCTAACAGCAGGCTCCACCAAGTTGTTAGGTTTCCTAGGCCTGCTCATCGGATTCATCATGGTGCCCGTCTATCTATTCTTTTTCTTAAAAGATTCGGCCGCGATTCGCACCAACTGGCATAAGTATGTGCCCCTGAAATCCTCACAATTCAAAACCTCATTGGTGGAAACCCTGCAGGAAATTAACGGCTATCTTGTCTCGTTTTTTCGAGGCCAAGTGATCGTCTCAGGAATCGATGGATTGCTCGTCGGTATCATGCTGACGATCTTTGGTCTGCCCTACGGGTTTATGATCGGCGTCTTCATGGCAATCCTAGGAGTGATCCCGTACATTGGTAGCATCCTCTGTCTCACCCCAGCCTGCCTCATCGGCTTCCTTTACGCTCAAACCGCACACCCGTTCGGCCTTAGCCCGATGGCTTATGTGGGCTGCATCGTGGCGATTTTCCTAGTCGTCCAACAAATCAACTCGTTGGTGACCGCACCGAAAATTGTCGGAGAATCCGTCGGACTCCATCCTCTTACGGTCATTTTCTCAATGCTGTTTTGGTCGCTTGTTCTGGGCGGCTTTGTAGGCGCATTGCTCGCAGTGCCAATGACGGCTGCGGTGAAGGTCTTGTTCCGGCGCTTCATTTGGGAACGACAACTCGGTGAGAGCCTTGCCGAGGTTTCGCAATAAAGCCCCAAAAACCTCCGAAGCTTGGAGCCACGAAACCCTAAAAATCTCGTTCGCTATTCGCGTACCCTTGCCTGAATGGCCACTTGAGCCTGTAAAATCAGCGCCTTCAATTCCGGATCCGCCGCCGACGTCTTAGCCAATTCCTTGAGACTGGCCTCTCCACCGATCCGCCTGAGAATCCGCACAGCTGAGCTTCGCATGGTGCCAGACGTGCTTCCAAAGCGTGACAGTAACGTGGCCTCCGCTGCGTTGCCAATGTCGCCATAAGCCCCCTCCCAGGACAGAGGATCGCGAGCCCATAGACCTTCCACCATCGGAATCACCTCCATGTTCTTTTCCTTGATGAGCAGTCCGATGACTTCGGGTGGCACCGGATCGCGCCGAGCAAGAAGACGCTGAGCAAGTTTGAGTGCCGCCTCACCAGCAGGGCCAGGCTTCTCGGACCACACGATCAACGCACTGCAAACAGCGCTTTTGAAATCAACGGCGTCATCCCCAAGCAACTGAAGCAACCTTCTGCTAATATCACTCCGGTATGCCTTTGGCTCAGCACCCGCCAAGCGCTGTACCGCCCTCTTGACCCGATCGAGGTCAACACTATCCAACTCCCTTTTATTCAACGCCTCAAACTCTGGGTCATCCTTCTTGGACAGCCGGTCAATCGGCCCCTCCACAAAAATCTCATTGTTCGCAGTCACCTCGACGACCGATAAGTCAGAGTAGATTTTTTCGACTACCCCAAAAACTCCAGCCAGCTTCGCTACCGCCTCTGGACCCTCGTTGATCCCCGACACGATGAACAAGTAATCACCATTATCCCGTGGATATCCATGAGAGGAAGCATCCGCACCCGTAACACGAATCATGTAATCCCTCACCAGCAGGCGGTTACTGTCTCGCAATCCGTGCAGCCAAATTCCCACCGCCCTCTTCCGACTCCCCTCCCTTTCAAGACGCTGATTTTCCGCATCAAGTGGAATCGTCCCGATCCGAGTCTTCAAAGCTTCATTCGCATCGATCGCCCTCGAATTGACTGGATTCGGGCTAAACCCTGCTGAAGCTCTCTCCTTCGTAACGCCCTTGGATCCAATCGTTGGAGCAGGAGACGAAGAAGGAGCGCCAAAAATAAGGGACATCGAAACCAACGCCAGCATTGCCATCAGCCCCATCACCAACCCGCGTTTCCGATTTCGAGGATTTGAGTAAGCAAGCAAGCCAGTCCCCAGCAACCCCGCGAAACCTGCAAGTGCAAGGCGCCCCCCGATCGAGACTCCATTCAGAGCGCCACCGGGTCCATTTCCCAATATCAGCAGCGAGGCAATGAAAACCATCCCAAGCACTCCCGCCGTACCGGCAAGAATCTTCTCCGCAGGCAATGGCTCAAGGAGGGCAAAATCAGGCGCGTCTGCATAACTCACCGACTGAACCCTCGCGGTAGACGCGTCTGGCGGCAATGGAACCCGATGAAAACGCATCAAAGAATCGCTATTACGCTCGCCCGGATAAACCTTCCTCCCTCGAACCACCACCGATGAATCAATACGAAAACGATTTTCGCAGCCACCGCATTCCACCATTCGATCCCGCAGATCCTCAGCAACCTTGAACCTCTGCCCACACGAAGGGCATCGAATCAAAAGTTTGGCATCATCAGGATTCGGAGCGGGCATCAACGTTCTGCCAGTTATCTTGGACCGAGTTTCCTAAGATTGCAACCCAAGGATTACTGGAACCCCAAGTAATCCGCGGCAAAAGCACCGTAACCAGACTCTAGGCGACCCGAAACTAATGAATCACTTCGCGCTCTCAACATCGGAGGCAGGGACAAAAATCAGACCGCCTCCATTGATGCAATATCGCTTGTCCGTAGGCGTCTTGTACCCCTCTCCCTCAAACACGTGGCCGAGGTGTCCTCCACATTTCGCGCAGGTGACCTCCGTCCGCACCGTCCCCATGGATGCATCCTTCTTCAGCACCACATGATCGGCTTTGGCAGGATCAAAAAAGGATGGCCAACCACAACCGGAGTCAAACTTATGGTCAGAGGAAAACAACACCACCTTGCAACCCGCACAAAGGTAAAGCCCCTTGCCCTGATGCTTGAACTCTTTGTAAACCTCACCATGGGGTCTCTCGGTGCCAGATTCGCGCAAAATGCGGTACTGCTCGGGAGTGAGCTCCTTTTTCCACTCGGCGTCGGTCTTGACAACCTGGCCAGAGGGCGCGGTAGGGACTTCATTAGCAACTTTCATGGCGGTCTTGTCTTTGTCCTCAGCCGAACAGGAAGCGAGCGACAAAACAGCACTCACGAGGGCGCCGATCTGAAAGGCAGTCATTCGGGTTGAGGATGAAAAAGGAATTAGGAAATGTTAGACAAATTGCTCCATCACCACAGCTTTGGCGTAGTCACGGTTCAGGCGAGCGATGTGGTCGACGCTGATCTCCTTCGGACAGGCCGCCTCGCACTCGTATTGGTTTGTGCAGTTGCCGAACCCTTCAGCATCCATCTGACGCACCATCGCCAGCACCCGCTTTTGGCGCTCTGGCTGCCCTTGCGGAAGGTGACCCAAGTGAGAAACCTTCGCGGCGACGAACAACATCGCAGAGGCATTTTTACAAGAAGCCACGCACGCGCCACAACCGATGCAGGCCGCCGCATCGAACGCCGCATCGGCATCATGCTTCGGGATCGGTAGCGTGTTCGCATCCACACTGGAGCCAGTGCGCACATCGATGTATCCGCCAGCCGCGACAATCCGGTCAAAAGCCGAGCGATCGACCATCAGGTCCCGCACGATCGGGAAGGGATTCGCACGGAAGGGCTCGATCCAGATCGTGTCGCCATCGCTGAACTTCCGCATGTGCACTTGGCAAGTCGCGGTGGCCCGCTCTTTGCTGTGCGGAACTCCATTGATCGTCAGCGAGCAAGATCCGCAAATCCCCTCGCGGCAATCGTGCTCAAAATGAATCGGCTCATCATTGCCTTGGATTAACCCCTCGTTGACGATGTCGAGCATTTCCAAAAACGAGGCTTCGGCAGGGATTCCCTTGGCATCATAGGTGACGATTTTACCTTGTTCCTTCGGTCCGGACTGCCGCCATACTTTGAGTGTCAGATTCATGGAGAATTTCGATGCGGGATGGATAAAAAATGATTGAGCGAAGCCACTGGGCTCACTCCGCCGAAAGAATAATTGGGATTAGGCGCTGAGCTAGGAGAAAAATTGAGATTCGCACATCTGGCATGGTTTTTTTGGCGCATGACCGGCTAAAATACCCGCCAAATCGGCTCACTGCCCCATCACTAGCCCTTCCCCATCCACACAATTCACTTGCACCCAAATCCCTCTCAGGGTTAGGGTTGCGTGTCACCATGACACAAGGCGGCCCGATGGATTCCCCCGCTGGGTTTTTGGTTTTTTCCCCAGGGATGGTCGATCGGGCCGCTTTTTATCTGATTTTTTGAATCCTCAGGCTTTTTCCGCCGCGTTTTTGGGATCCTTGTAAGTCGATTGGACGTAAACTTCGCGCAGCAGTTTGTGCTCGATCTGGCAAGGGCTGTGCGCCATGAGATCCGCTCCCTTGTTGTTCTTCGGGAAGGCGATCACCTCACGGATGCTCTCTTCACCCGCCACCAACATGGCGATCCGATCCAGCCCAAGGGCCAATCCACCATGCGGAGGAGCGCCAAATCGGAAGGCATCTAACAGGTGGCCAAACTTAATTTGTTGTTCTTCAGGACCCACACCCAAGACGCTGAACATTTTGGCTTGTAGATCTTTCTCATGAATCCGGATGGAACCACCACCGAGTTCGTAGCCGTTCAAGACGACGTCATAAGCCACCGCACGGACATTCGCATAGTCACCCGCTTCGAGCAGGGCGATGTCATCTGGGTGCGGACGTGTGAATGGATGATGAACCGCCGCCCAGTGCCCCGACTCTTCATCATGCGCCAGCAGCGGGAAATCCACAACCCATAGGAAATTGTATGCACTGGAATCCTTGGTCAGTTCCATCATCGAGGCCGATTCAGTGCGAACCCGCCCCAAAATCGTGCTCACGCTCTCACGCGAACCCGCCGCGAAGAAAACGATGTCGCCCTCTGACAAATCCAATTTGGCAACGACCGCCTGCTTCTCGCTCTCGGTGAAAATTTTCCACAAGGGGCTCTTGTACTCGCCATTTTCAAGTTTGATGAACGCAAGGTTCTTCACCGGAAGCCCCGCCTGAACCGCGATCTCGTTGAGGCGATTCATCTGACCCGTGGTGATGCTGGCAAATCCCTTGGCATTGATCGCACGAACGACCCCACCGCCATCGAGAATCCCCCGGAAAATCTTGAATTCCGTGGCCGCAAACACATCGCCCAAATCGACGATTTCCATCCCATACCGAGTGTCCGGCTTGTCGGAGCCATAAATGTCCATGGCATCCTGATAGGTCATCCGC
>CAILVZ010000384.1 GCA_903837825.1 Akkermansiaceae bacterium
GTCAGGTGGCGCCGGTCGATCCTGCCATTGACGCGCTGATGGATCCGTCCACCGGTCCGATAATCACCAAACTAATCGATCGCTGTTTCGGTCAGTCTTCCGTGCCAAAAATCTTTGACGCATTAGCGTCCGAAGATCATCCATGGGCTACTACAACGCTCGAGTCCTTAGCCAAGCGATCGCCGCTCATGCTCCACGTGGCCTTTGAGCAAATCCGTCGTGCCCGAACCATGACCTTGGCAGAAGAGTTACGGATGGAGCGTAACTTGGTGAGGCATTGTTTTCATCCCCACCACCTTGGTCGGCGTGCAGCACAGACCGAGACAGCAGAAGGCATTCGGGCTCTGGCGGTGGATAAAGACCATGAACCACGGTGGGAACCCGCTGCACTTCAGGCGGTGACTGCCGAGATGGTCGCCCCATTCTTCGACAGTCCCTGGCCCAGTTGGGCCCATCCGCTAAGAGAACTTCGCGATTGAACCCGGCTTCGACAAGTCTTCGAGCGCTTCAGGGCGCTCTGGGACTTGCTTCGGGTTTCGGGATCTTTCTAGGATTATTCAGGGGTTGCCGAGGTAATCCCGTTTGCCGATTTCAACGCCATTGTGGCGCAGGATGCAAAACGTCGTCGTACAGTGAAAATAGACGTTCGGCAGCGCGTGTCCAAGCAGAAACTGCATTCCCTTGTAATGGGTTTCTTTTTCGCCGCGCCGCGTCACGATGTCTTTGTCCTCAGTCCCGTCAATCTGTTCGGGCTTGAAGGTCTGGATAAAGGCGACGGTCTTCGCGATGCGTGCCCGGAGGGCGGCGATGGTCTCTTCGTTATCGACATCCACGGGGATCTCGACGCCAGCCAGCCGGGCCATGACACCTTTGGCCGTATCGCAGGCGATCTGAACCTGGCGGGTCATGTTGAGCATGTCCGGGTAGAGACGAAAACGGGTCAATGAAGACTCATCCAGCTTTTTAGCGTCCACAAAAGCCTGGGCCTTCTCCAGCACGTGGCTGAGGTTATTCAGGGCGTTGGTGATTCTTGGTGCGCTTGCCTGATACATCGAGATCGTCATGGGGCTTCTCCTGATTTTGGGTTGCACAGTGTAGGGCTTTCCAGCCCTCTACCGGGATCCTCATTTGCTTTGTTTTGGTCAGCGCGCCACTGCGCCCGACCTTAAACCTCGACGGAGTCCCTTGATGAAAAAGCCCTTGATGACCGCGTTGCTGATGGCTTCAATTTCTGTCTTGGGTGCGGGATCGCTCCAAGGTTGTGCGGTCGGCCGTGACCAGGAGACCGTCGGAGCGTACATCGATGATTCTTCGATCACTGCGCGGGTGAAAAGCCGCCTTTACGAGAGCAGTAAGGTCGATGGCACCAGTATTACGGTCGAAACGCTCAACGGGACGGTCATGTTGTCCGGATTCGCCAAGTCGCCCGATGAAATGGCCTCGGCGGCTGAGCTTGCTCGGAAGGTCCCCGGCGTCAAGCGTGTCAAGAACGAAATTTCCGTTCGCGGCTAGATCCCACCCTCGCACCTCTTAACAACTGCGGTGCGAGTTTGGGCTCCTCGCTTGATCAGCGCCTATGGTGCGTTGGTGCCAGCCGATAAACGGGCGTGGGGATCCGTTCGTACCTTGCCTTCAGTTGCAGCGACAAAAATTGCGAGTAGTGCCGTGACTGGTGGAGGTTGCCGCCGTGAAACCACAGCGCCGGCACTTGGGTTGGCTTCCACATATTGCGAAGCTCTCCCTCCCAGGGGCCGGGGTCTTTGGGAGTGTCTGATCCGAGCCCCCAGACCTTTCCGACTTGGTCCGCAACCTCAGGTGAGATCAAATCAGCCAGCCAGGCATTCATTGACCCATAACCGGTGGCATAAACAATGAGGTCCGCTGGCAGTTCTGAGCCATCGGTCAACGTGACCGAGTTAGGGTTTATTCGAGCGATGTTGACGCCACTTCTCAGATGGATCGA
>CAILVZ010000385.1 GCA_903837825.1 Akkermansiaceae bacterium
ACGTCATCGGTCAAGAAAACGCCACGAAAGTACTCTCGGTCGCCGTTTACAATCACTACCAACGCCTCCGCCAAAACGAGGCAATCTTGGCAGATGAATTCCAAGACGTGGAGATCGAGAAGTCGAATATCATGCTCCTCGGCCCAACGGGGTCAGGCAAAACCTTGCTCGCCCGCACGCTCGCTCGTGTGCTCGATGTCCCATTTTGCATCGTCGATGCCACCACCCTCACCGAGGCAGGCTATGTCGGTGAAGATGTGGAAAACATCGTTCTTCGGCTGCTGCAAGCGGCCGATTTCGATGTGGCTCGTGCCGAGCGCGGAATCATCTACGTGGACGAAATCGACAAAATTGGCCGCAAAACCGAGAATGTCTCGATCACCCGCGATGTTTCCGGCGAGGGCGTCCAACAGGCGCTTCTCAAGATCCTCGAAGGCACTATCTGCAGCGTCCCACCCCAAGGAGGCCGGAAGCACCCACAACAAGAATACATCCAGGTCAACACGGAGAAAATCCTCTTCATCGTCGGCGGAGCATTCGTCGGGCTAGAGGACATGGTGCGGAGGCGCCTCGGCAGCAGAACCCTCGGCTTTCACGCGGATCCCACTCGCGATGATCTGGACGATCCCACGCACAACATCCTGGAAAAGGTCCAACCAGAAGACCTTCTCGGCTTCGGCCTGATTCCAGAATTCATCGGTCGCATCCCAGTGATTTCAGCACTGCGAAAACTCACGGAAGAGGAACTCATGTCCATCCTCACCGAACCGAAAAACGCTCTCATTAAGCAATACAGCAAGCAACTCGCCATGAATGGCGTGAAGCTCAAGGTGACGCGCGATGCACTGCAAGCCCTTGCAGAAGAGGCGGTTCGGCGCGGAACGGGCGCTCGGGCATTGCGGTCGCTCTTCGAGAAAATGATGCTAGATGTGATGTTCGATATCCCATCCCGAGACGACGTGGAGATGGTGACCATCAACCGCCAAGTCGTTACGGGAGAACGCCCACCAAGCATCCGCAGGAAGCGCTCGGACCAAAGCGCGGCCTAAAACGCTGCACCAGCAAGCCGATGGCCCCAATTCCATGGGGCGTCGCTTCAGCCCAAATTGCTTCAAAAAGTTCACGCTTGTGAAACTTTTCACAAACCACGCTTGCCGCCCGCCCTGTGGGTAGACATATTCGCGCGCGGACAGCGCCGGGCCCATCATCCACAAGCGTCCGGTACTCCTATCAAGCCATGAGCGACACACCTTCGGCGACTGCGGAAATGAAACTACCAAAAGACCTTGCTGCCGAAAAAGGCATGGTCAACGTTCAGATCGACGGAATTTGGCATCAATTCCCAAAAGGAACACGGATGATTGAAGCCTGCCGTCAGGCCAAGATCACCGTCCCGCACTATTGCTATCATCCGAAGCTAAGCTCACCCGGAAATTGCCGGATGTGCCTCGTGCAAATGGGAATGCCCCCTCGCCCAACCCCCGGACAAGAGCCCCAACGCGACGATAGTGGATTCGAACCCATCGGCTGGATCCCGCGTCCGGTCATCGCATGCGCAAACACGGTCGCCGAGAACATGGGAATCCGCACCTCGGGTGAACTCGTAGAAAAATGCCGCGAAGGCGTGATGGAGTTCCTGCTCATCAATCACCCGCTCGACTGCCCGATCTGCGACCAAGCCGGTGAGTGCCGACTCCAAGAACAATCCGTCCAACACGGGCGTGGCGTCTCACGTTTCATCGACATGAAGGTGAAGAAGCCAAAAAATGTCGAGATCGGCCCACGCATCCGCCTCGACGACGAACGCTGCATCATGTGCAGCCGCTGCATTCGCTTCATGGATGAGGTCGCTGGCGATCCCGTACTCGGCTTCACCCAGCGCGGCACCCATACCACGCTCACCGTTCATCCAGACCGGTTGTTAGATTCTAACTATTCACTCAACACCGCCGACATCTGCCCCGTTGGCGCGCTGACCTCGAACGATTTCCGCTTCCAGATGCGCGTCTGGTTCCTCAAGGAAACCCCGACGATCGACGTGAATTGCGGGACCGGAACGAACATCACCGTTTGGACCCGTGGCAATAAAATCCACCGCATCACCCCACGCCAAAACGATGAGGTGAACTCCGCATGGATGCCCGACTCCCATCGCCTCAATTTCCACTACATCGATGGCACCTCTCGCCTCACCGAGCCTCTAACCAAAATTGGCGATCAGCACGTTCCATCATCGTGGGCAGACGCATTGGAATCTTCCGCCGCGCGACTCAAGGAGACCCCAGCGCACCAAGTCGCCATCATTGCCTCCGGGCGCATGACCAACGAGGAGCTTTTCCTCGCCCGCGCGCTCGCTGCGGAAATCGGCACTTCCCATCTCGCACTTGTCCCCCGAGTGGACGCAGCGGACCATCTGCTCGTAGCCGCAGACCGCAACCCAAATACGACGGGCGCAAGGCTCATCCTCGAGACGGAAGATCCCTATGCAGGACTCGACGCGATCCGCGCCGGGGTTCGGGATGGCTCGATCCAAGCACTGATCGTCCTCGGTGAAGACCTCGTGACGGATGCAGGTCTCACTGCCGACGACCTCAAAAAGCTCCGATTCCTCCTCCAAACCAGTGTACTCGCCAATCCTACTGCGGACCACGCGCACGTGGTGCTCCCTTCGGCTGCATTTGCCGAAAAACGCGGCTCAATGGTCAATCTAACCGGTCGCCTCCAACGCCTCAACCGTGCGGTCGAACCGCAAGGCCAAGCCCATGACGACTGGGAAATCATCCGTGACCTGATGCTCGCACTCTCCGGCGAAAAGAATGAGGCGCACCAAATCGAAGATATTTTCAAGGTCATCGCCGATGCGATCCCTGCGTTCCGTGGGTTGACCCTCTCAAAAATCGGTCACCAAGGCACTCCAATCACTGAAACCGGATACCAAATCCCGCTGCTTGCCAACGAACGAGCCCGCAAAGCCGCGGGACTCATCAACGGCTAAGATTTTAAATCCTTCCCTTTCATGGACATTCTTCAGATCGCCATCATCCTCGTCAAGATCGTCACCCTCACCTTCATGGTGGTGCTGCCGCTGGTCCCCCTATCCGTTTATTTTGAGCGCCGCTTCTCCGCAGTCATTCAAGACCGCGTCGGACCAAACCGCGTCGGCATCCCGTTCAGTCTGTTAGGTTTCAAAAAGGACTTCCACCTTTTTGGACTGGTGCAGCCGATCGCCGACGGCTTGAAGCTCTTCCTCAAAGAAGATTTCACGCCCGCTCATGTCCGCAAAGCCTTCTACTGGATGGCACCTGCTCTAACCGTAGTACCAGCACTTATCACCGTCTGTGTGGTGCCCTTTGGATCGCCGATCAGTATTTTCGGCCACACGGAAAAACTCGTCATCGCCGATCTCGACATCGGACCATTGTTTGTATTCTCAGTCGCCTCGCTTTCCGTCTATGGCATCACCCTCGCCGGTTGGTCATCCAACTCGAAGTTCCCATTCATCGGCGGCGTCCGCTCGACGGCACAAATGATTTCCTACGAGATCGCTCTCGGGCTCTCGATCGTTCCCGTGCTGATGTACTACGGCGACCTCAACCTGAGCACGATCGTCAAACAACAAGCTGATCACGGCTGGTTGCTTCTCCCGCTTTGGGGCCACGATGCAACCCACACGCTCTCGAGCAAATTGCTGTTCTGGTTCCCCGCAGCGATCGCATTCTTGATCTTCACGATCTCGATCTTTGCAGAAACCAACCGGATGCCATTCGATCTCCCCGAGTGCGAAACGGAACTCGTGGGCGGCTATCATACCGAATACTCATCCATGAAATTCGCCATGTTCTTCATGGGAGAATACGCAGCCATGGTCATCGGCTCCGCACTGATCATCACACTCTTCCTTGGCGGATGGTCGATTGGCTTCGGTCTGGATGCGTTGGTGGAAAAACTTCACATCGGGGACTTCTACTTCGGTGGGTTCATCCACATGGGCTGCTTCATGACCAAGCTGGTCGCATTCATCCTCTTCTTCATTCTCGTTCGTTGGACGGTGCCTCGGTTCCGCTATGACCAACTGATGAAACTGGGTTGGGTCGTGTTTTTCGAGGCAGCGCTCATCAATGTTTTTCTAGCAGCTCTCATCGTCGCCGCGCCTCAATTGCAAACCGCCATCATCGGAATCGGCTCGGTGCTCCTGCTGATCCTAACCGCAGCGGTGATCTGGGTCGCCAAGGTCTCCGAGGAACAGCCCAAAATCCTGCGCGCCTAATTTCTAACACTTCCATCCCTTTATCCCATGGCCGTCGTCAAACTCCAACGCCCGAAGCTAAACTTCGGCGAGAAAATCTACTTCGGAGCCCTCATCAAGGGGTTCATCCTCACAATGACTCACGCCGTGAAATCCCTCCTTGGGAAATCGGTAGGAGCTGACACCCTCGCCTCCTCTGGACTTGGCGTGACCATGCAGTTCCCCGAGCAGCGTTGGGATGATCATCTCCCGGAATACTACCGTGGGGCTCCAGCGCTGGTCACCGACGAACAAGGCCGCGAACGCTGCGTTTCTTGCCAGCTCTGCGAATTCATCTGCCCGCCCAAAGCCATCAAAATCACTCCTGCCGAGATCCCGTCAGACGACCCATGGGCCAAGGTGGAAAAACGGCCGCTGGAGTTCGACATCGACATGATCCGCTGCATCTACTGCGGCATGTGCGAAGAAGTCTGCCCAGAGCAAGCGATCTATCTCCGCAAGGACTACCTGATCACCGGCCTCAAACGCGCCGACATGGTTCACAACAAGAAACGCCTCTACGAAATCGGGGGAACCCGCGTCGGACTGGTCAACAAGTGGAACGAACTGAAGTAAACGCACACGGCTTTCACATTCAGAACTCATCATTCAGCGCTTACTCCTATGCCATCCTATCTCTTCTGGCTCTTCTCCGTCATCATGCTCGTTGGTGGCGCAGCCGTCATCGCCTTCCGCAATCCAGTCGCTAGCGCCCTTTCAGTGGTGGCGTGCTTTGTCGGCCTCGCGGGCCTATTCATCGGACTGAGCGCGTTCTTCGTCGGCGTCATCCAGATCCTCGTTTACACGGGTGCGGTCATGGTTCTTTTCCTTTTCATCATCATGTTGCTCGACCTCAAGGATGAAGAGAAATCGGCAAAGCCGCTTACCCCGATCGCTGCAGGCATCGGCTTAGTGGCGGCATTCACGATGCAGCTCATCGGCGTGCTCTCTCACTCGCCTAACACGACCGCTCCAGCCCTCGACGCACAAACGTTCGCCGCTGCAGCCGCTGGTTTCCCAGCCTCTAGCAAGATCGCGACGAACCTGCTCATCGGCAAACTCCCCGACGTTCATCTGATCGGCCACACGCTCTTCACGCAATACAACCTGCCATTCCAAATCCTCGGCGTACTCTTGCTGGTCGCCACCATTGGCGTGGTCGTTCTATCCAAACGCCAAGCAGACTAACCTCGCACACCCACTTCCTCATGGCATCTCTCAACGATTACCTCCTCGTCTCCGGACTTCTGTTTGCCATCGGCCTCGCCGGGGTGGTCCTCCGCCGCAACATCATCGTCGTGTTCATGTGCTTGGAGCTGATGCTCAGTGCTGCGAACCTGACCTTGGTGGCATTCTCGAGATTTCACCCAGCAGCCAATGGATTGCCCGACTACAACGGCCAAATGCTGGTGTTCTTCGTGATCACCGTGGCTGCCGCCGAAGTCGCGGTGGGCCTCGCCATCATCGTCGCTCTCTACCGTGCCCGCCAGACCATCCACACGGACGACCTGACCTCTCTGAAAGGCTGATCACGATCTGCGCATCCGTGACCTCACTCATTTTACTTTTCCTCTGAATCATTTCCTAAAGCACTCATGAACCTCGCTTGGATCCTTCTATTCCTTCCGCTCGCAGTTGCTGCGGCGAACCAACTGATCTTGAAGAAAACGGGCCTCGCACCCTTGATCTCGACGGCATCGGCTCTGGGAACCTTTGCGCTGGCGGTGATGCTGCTCGGAAAAAATGCGACGTCCCACTTCGCCTGGGCGACCCTCGGTGACTTCTCGATCAACATCGGCATCAAGCTCGACCAACTCTCCACGGGGATGATGATCATCGTGACCGGAATCGGTCTGTTGGTCCATATTTTCTCGCTCGCCTACATGAAGGAAGATGAGGCCAAGGCACGCTATTTTACCGGTCTTTCGCTTTTCATGTTCTCGATGACAGGCATTGTCCTCGCTGACAATTTCATCATGACCTTCATTTTCTGGGAATTGGTCGGCCTTAGCTCATACTTGCTGATCGGCCACTGGTACCAAAAAGCATCCGCCGCCGACGCCGCGAAAAAGGCATTCCTTTGCAACCGCATCGGAGACTTTGGATTCATGGTCGGAATCCTCATGCTGTGGGGCATCACCGGCCACTTGGGCTTCGATCAAATGAAGTCTGGCCTAGAAGCATTCCAATCAGCAAACCCAGTGATCTTCTCCGGCGTGCTGTCCGCCGCAGTGCTCTGCATCTTCTGCGGGGCCATCGGGAAATCTGCCCAACTCCCGCTCCACGTGTGGTTACCAGATGCCATGGAAGGCCCTACGCCGGTGTCCGCGCTGATCCACGCAGCGACGATGGTCGCCGCTGGCGTTTACATGCTTTTCCGTCTACAATTCACCCTTGGCTTCGAAGCCTTTGAGGGGCTTCAAGCCAGTGCGGTGATCGCATGGACTGGCGGAATCACCGCTCTGGTCGCCGCGCTGATGGCCACCCAACAAGACGACATCAAGCGGGTGCTCGCCTATTCGACCCTCTCACAACTCGGCTACATGGTCATGGCGGTCGGACTCGTCCATGGTCAGGCTGGAATGTTCCACCTCTTCACCCACGCGTGGTTCAAGGCACTTCTCTTCCTCGGTTCCGGCGCGGTGATCTATGCGTGCCATCACGAACAAGACATCTGGAAGATGGGCGGCTTGCAGATCG
>CAILVZ010000386.1 GCA_903837825.1 Akkermansiaceae bacterium
CCCTCACCTTCTGCGAAGTCCCCATCACCACTGGGAAATGAATGAATGAATCCAAGCACTCACCTGAACCTAACATTTGATATTCGATCGCCTATGAAATCCACTCGCCTAATTCTCATCTCCTCACTCGTTGCAGTACTTCCCTCAATGGGCGCGGTACGCTTGCCCAAAATCTTCAGTGATAATATGATGCTCCAGAGAGACATGCCGATCCACGTTTGGGGATGGGCAGATCCAGCCGAGGTCGTCACGGTAGATTTGTCAGGAACGAACGCGAAAGCCACCACCACTCCCGAAGGGACATGGTCGGTTGAATTGCCAGCCAAATCAGTTGGGGAAAACCTCGAACTCGTCGTGAGCGGATCGAATCATCTAGTGGTCAAAAACATCATCATGGGCGACATCTGGGTTTGCTCGGGGCAGTCGAACATGGAGATGTCATTGCAAGGTTGCTTGGGTGCGGCTGAGGACATCAAAGCTGCGGCCTGGCCGAAAATTCGGCGGATCAAATTTGCCCGCACCAGCTCCGGCTGGCCCGAACGCGATGCTCCCGCAGCTAGGTCATGGGATGTTTGCAGTCCTGAGACCGTTCCCAATTTTACCGCCGTCGGGTTTTACTTCGCTAGAGAGGTCCAAAAACAAACTGGGGTTCCGATCGGCATTGTGGACACCAACTGGGGCGGCACTCGGATCGAGCCATGGATCTCGCCTGATGGCATCGAGGCCGTTCCCGAACTGGCAGCGGCATCCGCCGCAAAACAAAAGGCGATCGATCACTACCGACAACAGCTTCCAATGGAACTGGCGCGAATGGATCAATGGCTTGCGAACACCAAGCGACAACTCTCTAACGGATCATCGGTGACTGAACCACCCGTCATCACACCTCCTCCAAGCGCTGGCTGGAGCAATCTCTACCATGCCATGATTCAACCAATCGTGAAATTTCCGATCAAAGGTGCGCTTTGGTACCAAGGCGAAGCAAACGGCAGCGAGGGAATGTCCTATTTTTACAAGATGCAGGCACTGATCGGCGGATGGCGCCACCAATGGAATCAAGGCGATTTCCCGTTCTATTTCGCCCAACTCGCAAGCTTTGACGATGCCACCGAAGACCCAGCAGGCCCTGGATGGGCAAACATCCGAGAAGCGCAAGCCAAAGCACAATCGATTCCTAACACCGGCATGGCCGTTATCATCGATACCGTTCCACTTGCCGAGACTGCCGACATTCATCCAAAAAACAAATTCGATGTGGGCGCTCGCCTCGCCCGCTTGGCGCTTGCTCACGACTATCAACAATCCATCGAATTTTGCGGCCCTCAGCTCAAGTCGTTTTCAGTCGAGGGCGACAAAATCCATCTCAGCTTCACCCACGTCGGCACGGGATTGATGATCGGCAACAAACAAGGTCGCAAACCCGCCACAGAATCAAATACCGATACGCTGAAGCAATTCTCTATCGCGGGTTCCGATCAAAAATGGTTCCCTGCAAATGCCGTGATTGAAAATGACAAGATCACGGTGTCTTCTCCCCAAGTGAAAGAGCCTGTGGCCGTTCGCTATGCATTTTGCATGAACCCAGCTGGCGCCAACTTGTATAACCGCGAGGGCCTTCCCGCATCACCATTCCGCACCGACGACTGGAAATCTACGCCCTAACTGGCTTCATTCCTTACCCGCAGCCACACCAGGCTTCAACCAGTAGAGCACCGCCATTCTCACAGCGATTCCGTTTTCAACCTGGTCGTTGATGAGGCTGCGTTCATAGTCCATAACGGCATCACACAACTCAACACCACGATTCACTGGTCCGGGGTGCATGATGTAAAGTCCGCGCTTGCGAATCTCATCAAGTCGCGCATCGTTCACCCCATAGAGCTTGTGGTACTCGCGGATACTAGGGAAAAACTGGACATCTTGGCGCTCCATCTGAACCCGAAGCAAGTAGACGACATCAGGTGACCAAGCCATGGCTTCTTTGTAATCCGTGAAGCGGCGGATATTTTCAGGACCCATGCGCGGGACCAATGATCCTGGACCAAGGTAAGCCACATCGACACCAAGCTTTTTCAGAATCGTGCTGGTTGAGCGCGCCACTCGAGAGTGGAGAATATCGCCTACAATGAGGACCTTCTTGCCTGTCGGATCTGGGAATTTCTCCTTGATGGTAAAAGCATCTAACAATGCCTGCGTGGGGTGCGCATGCGCGCCGTCACCCGCATTGATGACAGACGCTCGGGTCTGTCTCGCGATCATACCTGGCAAACCCGAGCGACCATGGCGGACAATGATGTAGTCGGTCCGCATGGCTTGAAGCGTCTCAACGGTTTCTCTAACAGACTCGCCCTTGGTAATCGACGAATGAGCCACATCGAAATTCGTCACATCGGCAGAAAGACGCTTGGCGGCAACTTCGAACGATGAGTGGGTGCGGGTGCTTGGCTCGTAAAAGAGCATCAGAACCGACTTGCCCTTGAGAGCAGGAACTTTTTTCACTGAACGGGTGAAGAGCTCCTTAAAGGGAGCTGATTGATCAAGGAGATGTTCGATCTCTCCGCGCTCGAGCGACGCGATGTCGAGTAAGTCTTTACGTACCATGCCGCAGTTGGGGAAAATAATGGAGTGCGCCAAAAACGATGACAAAAATGGCGATCACGACGATAAAGGCCGCATGATGACGCGATTGCGGCTTTCGACGAAAGATGATGAATGGAAAAACCATCGCGAGCAGAATGCAAGCGATGGGCACTCGCATCCTCAGTTGATAAATTTCGTAGCTAACCGCCGCAGCAATCACGAGCAAGTATCCCGGCAGAATCAACACCGGATGTGCGCTCCTCAGAAGGGGATGGACCGCTTGGCCCGAATTCCCAATCGCAGCAAGAGCTTCTCTGCGCCGTAGCTCTTCAAGCTCTCGATCGGAGTGCTTCAGAGTCGGTAGAATCGATTCCACTGGCTTCACGGCTGGGCGCTCCACTGGCAGCGGAGCCTGCTCGGACTTGCGCAGCGAACGAACCACCTTGGGAGAACGAGCAACTGAAGGCGCACCTGCCAATTCATCGGATGACGGATCCTGCGCCACTTCGGTTGGCGACAGACTTGAATCGGTAGGGACTTCTGCCTTAGCCAAATCGACGTCCTCCATTGGTAAATCCTTTTCGATCGGCAATTGACCAGAAATACCAAGATCTTCGCGGATTTTAGCGATTTCCTCGGCAGACTTCTTCTTTTGCGGCAGGAGACTCATCGATTTTCCTTGGCGACAATCTGGACTTGATCCACCCCGTCGCTCCCTTCGAGAGAAACCCATACATGATCATGGCGGCGGGTGTCGAGAAGGATACCAACATAGTTTGGCTGAATTGGCATTTCCCGATGTCCTCGGTCGATCAACACCGCAAGTTCGACCGACGCTGGGCGCCCGTAGTCAGAGAGTGCATCGAGGGCCGCCCGGATCGTCCGCCCAGTGAAAAGCACGTCATCAACTAAAATGATGTGTGCCCCATCGACCAAAAACGGAATATCGCTCTCTTGCAGAGATGGGTTTTCGTGGAGGTGCTCAAAGTCATCGCGATAGAGGGAAATATCCAACACCCCAAACGATAAGTCCCAGTGATCCTCAGTGGAAAGCAGCGTCAGCACCCGCTCGGCCACTTCATCTCCACGGCTACGAATGCCAACCAATGCGATAGGTTGTCCGAGGTGTTTTTCCCGAATCGCCTGAGCGAGGCGCTCGACTCCAGCGGCAATGTCTTCGGCAGTGAGGGTTCTTTCCATGAGGGTGTCCGTTAAAAGTTGAGAATACCAATATCGCGCCGCCGTTGCAACCCATCGAATGTGACGCAATCCGCAGCCGCATGAGCCCGAGTGACGGCCACCTCCCGCGTCTCGGCACCGGCCACAACCGCAAGCACGCGTCCGCCTTGAGTCTCCCAATTTCCCTCTGAATCAATCCGCGTTCCCGAATGATACACCCGTGCGTCGGCGACCGCATCAAGCCCAGAAATCCGATCACCATTGCGGGAGCTCTCAGGGTATCCCGCCGAGGCAAGAATAACGCACACACTCCACCCATCGCTGAAATCGATGAGATCGCTTCGAAGCTGGCCTTGTGCACCAGCCAAACAGAACCCAGCGAGATCTCCATGAACCAACGGCATCACCGCCTGGCACTCTGGGTCGCCAAACCGACAATTGTATTCGATCACCTGCGGCCCAGTTGGAGTGAGCATCAATCCGAAATAGAGAAATCCGCGGTAGGGTAAATTTTCCTGTCGAAGCCCATTGACCGTGGGCCGGACAATTTCTCGCTCAATGACTTCCAGCATCTCCCCTGAAACAAGTTGGCGGCTCGCCACCGCACCCATCCCACCGGTATTCGGCCCGAGGTCGCCATCCGATGCACGCTTGTAATCTCGAGCTGGCGTGAAAATGAGATATTGGTCATCCACAATCGCGGCAAACACCGAGACCTCCGGACCCGTGAGGCACTGCTCGACCAGCACCCGCCCAGGCCCAAAACGACGCTGGGTAAGTACCTCGTCCAGAAACGCTAAGGCCGAGGCTTCATCAGGACAAACCGCAACACCCTTCCCCGCCGCGAGCCCGTCAAATTTGAGAACGGTCGGGAAATCGCCACCAATCGCACGCAACGCTTCGTCGAGCGTATCCGTCGCCGTAGCCCGCGCCGTAGGGATTCCATTACGGACCAAAAATGCTTTCGCAAATTCCTTACTTGCCTCGAGTTGTGCCGATTCTTTGGGTGGTCCCCAGCAAGGGATCCCTTGTTTTTCACAAAGATTCGCCAGACCCTCACCCTTGACCAAATAGCTTTCTTCACCCGCCACGCAGAGGTCAATGGCGTTGGACTTCATCCAAGCGACCAGCGACTCGAGCCCGTCAGCCTCAACTGGCTTGGCCAATCGAAAAATGGCATCGCTGCCTGGAAAACAAAACAATTCAGGCGCACTCGGCGATTCCGCCAATGCCCTCACGAGAGCGTGTTCACGCCCGCCTATACCAACGACCAAAATTCTCATCCGCGGAGATTTTCACGGAATAACGCCACAGACTCAACCCTGAATCTCATCGCAGGTGCTCATTTATGGATCCATCCCGCCCGAGCTCCCCCATCAGTCCTCAAGGGCGAGCTGCGCCCTTGCAAGAAAATCACAAATGAGCGGAATTCGGTCACCGATCGAATCCATTTCCAGTAGCCGCTGCCTGAGATTCGCCTCATGAATGAACTGTTGGGCAATCATGTCGGTCATCAGCCCCACATCATCGGCTCGATCCAACAACGCAGTGATCCCCGCTTGAACTTCTTCCGGCAATGGTCGGATGGCATCCTCAACCGCTCCCCGCAAGGTCTTGATGGCCGCCTCAGCCTGCGAATCAGGCGAAAACATCGAAATGACCGGCTCAATGGTAGCGCAAGGATATTCCCGATCCTCGTGCCACTCCGTGAAACGCACCCGCATCACCCCATGGATCAAGAGCTGAGATGTGCCGTCGTCCTGCTCACGGGACGCCCGAACCAGTCCGATCGTCCCCACCCGAGCCACACAATCTGCCAGATCTCCCGACTCATTTTCTAAAAGCCGCCCCACCCCAAAAAAACAATCCCCTTCCAATGCATCCGCAAGCATCTTGCGATAACGCGGCTCAAAAACGAACAACGGCAACCCTCCGTGCGGAAACAAGGTGCAATCCGGCAAAAGCATCACGCCGCAGCGCTCAGGAAGATGAATGGCGGCCATATCTGGGTATCGAACCACTCAGCCCCGCTCGAGGCAAGACCGATTGACCCAACAAAATTGCCTTTATCACCACAAATTTCCGTGTTAGACAATTTTTCAAACAATTTTTCGGTGCGGCATCGCTTCTCGCACAAATTTCCTAAACCACCTCACGCAATCCCATGATCGAAGTCGACCATCTCACCAAACAATTCGGCGCCAAACGCGCCGTGGACCATCTTTCGTTTACCGTCAAAAAAGGCGAGGTCCTTGGTTTCCTTGGACCCAATGGTGCAGGAAAATCCACCACCATGCGCATGATCACTGGCTTCATTCCGCCCACCTCCGGCGATGCCAAAGTCTGCGGAATCTCGATCGTCAACAACCCACGCGAAGCCAAAACAAAAATCGGCTACCTCCCAGAGTCCGCGCCGCTCTACAATGACATGACGGTCATGGGATTCCTCAAATTCTGCGCATCGATCCGTGGCCTCAAGGGTACCGAAAAAAATGACGCGGTCGAACGCGCCATCGAAACCTGCTTCCTCAATACGGTGGCCCAACAATCGATCGACACGCTCTCGAAGGGCTACCGCCACCGGACCTGTCTGGCCCAAGCGCTCCTGCACGATCCAGAAGTTCTGATCCTTGATGAACCCACCGACGGCTTGGACCCCAACCAGAAATTTGAAGTCCGTCAACTCATCAAACGCCTCGGCCAAACTAAGGCCATCCTATTTTCAACCCACATCCTTGAGGAGGTCGAGGCCGCCTGCAGCCGCGCCGTGATCGTCGATCGAGGGAAAATCGTCGCCGATGGCACACCCGCCGAGCTGCTAGAGCAATCGGGCACAGGCTCACTCACCGACTTGTTCCGCAAGGTAACCTCACGCGACACCGAAGCTGCCGCCTGATCCACACAAAAATCTAACTAGACGATTTCACCATGTCTTCCTGCACCATCTACAAACGCGAGCTCTCCAGCTACTTCTCGCAGCCAACCGCCTACGCGATCATTGTAATCTTCCTCCTATTCTCGCTTGGACTCACGTTCACGTTCGGAGAATTCATGCGAGTGGGTGACTCTTCGCTTGAATGGACATTCATCTTCTGGCACCCATGGGTGTATATGCTGCTCGCACCAGCCGTTGGCATGAAGCTCTGGGCTGACGAACAACGCACCGGAACCATCGAGCTGTTAGGAACATTCCCCGTCTCGACCTGGAGCGCGATTATCGGAAAATATCTCGCCGCCGCCACCGTCTGGCTGATCGCGCTGGTACTCACCTTCCCGATCGTCTGCACGGTGAATTATCTTGGTGACCCCGACAATGGCGCGATCTTCTCGGGCTACCTTGGCAGTTTCCTCGTTTGCTGCACGTTCCTCGCCATCACGATGCTGGTCTCTGCTTGCACCCGCGACCAAGTGGTTTGCCTCATCGTCTCGGTCTCCATCTGTGTGCTCGTTCTGCTTTGTGGCTATGACCCCGTCACTCGTGAACTCTCTAAAATTCTATCCCCTAGCATCTTTGAAGGCGTCGTCGCTCTCGGGGTCTGGGATCATTTCAGCTCACTCAGCAGCGGAATCTTCAGGCTAAAGGACTTCATCTGGTTCGGCTCGATCATCTCCGTCTGTCTCCTAGGCACCAGTGCCATCCTTTCATCAAAGCGCGCCTAAGGACACCACTTCAATTATCTTAAATCCAAAATTTCAACGCTCATGAAAACCACCCATCCGGTCACCCGCGCAGCCCTCGGTGTTGCTGCGCTCGTCACGATCGCACTGCTTTCGAATTGGCTTATCTCCATGACCCCGCTCGGCAACCGCGGCACGGACTTCACCGAAAACAAGGTTCATACGGTTTCAAGCGGTACCCGCTCGATCCTCACGGAACTCGATACCCCTGTCGTTATTCGCTACTATGCATCCCGTAGCACAGACTACATGCCAGAAGAGCTCAAACTCCACATGCGCCGAGTCGATGACCTCCTCAAGGAATATGCTTCAATCTCCAAGGGAAAACTCCGCATCGAAAACCTCGATCCCCAACCCGACACCGATGCTGAGGACTCCGCCAACCTCGACGGGATCAGCGGTCAGCGCATGGACGACCAAAACCTCTACTTTGGCCTCGCCATTTCATGCTTGGATAAAACCAGCGTGATTCCATTCCTCAACCCACGTGAGGAAACGATGCTGGAATACCACATTTCGAAAGCCATCGGCGAGGTCACCACACCGACCAAGCCAAAGATCGGCGTGATGTCGGCCTTTGACCTCAAGGGAGCGCCAGCAATGATGCCAGGCCAGCCACCAACCCCAGGCTGGGTGATCTACCAACAACTCAAACAATCGTTCGACGTGGTGGATGTGGCCATGGAATCGCCCACCATCGACCCCAAGGAAATCAGGGTTCTTCTGATGTTCCACCCTGCGGGCATCACACCCGCCACTGAATTCGCAGTCGACCAATACGTGCTCGGCGGCGGCACCGTTGTCGCCTGCCTTGACGCTTACTCGGTGGCAGCACAAATGACGGGCGGCGGGAATCCAATGATGGGCCAGCAGGGAACCCCCACCACTTCAACGCTTCCCACGCTCCTTCCCGCTTGGGGGATTTCCTTTGAATCCACCCAAGTTCTAGCAGATCCCACTCTTGCGACCAAACTTGGCGGAGATCGTGTCGGACTCGCAGTTCTTACCTTGGGAAAAAATACGATGCCCTTGAAGGATGATGTGATCACCAAGTCCTTAGAATCCGTGACCCTCTTCCTCCCAGGTGCCTTTACCAAAACTGGCTCTGCGGGCGTAACCGCAGACACCCTGATCCGCTCGACAACCCAAGCCGGGTTCGTCAGTGCGATGCGCGCGGCTCAGCTCGATCCCGCTCTCTCACGCACCCTCAAATCGAATGGAACCGCCTACGATCTCGTGACCCACCTTTCCGGTAAATTCAAAACTGCCTTCCCTGACGGTAAACCCAAAGCCGCAACCGAAGACACGAAGACCCCTGCGGACAAAGACGCTCCAAAGCTTGAATCCCTCAAGGAAGCCTCGGCCCCAGGCAATGTCTTCCTTATTGCCGATGTGGATGCATTCTATGACCGCTTCGCCTACAATGTCCAAAACTTCGGTGGTACGCAGATGGCCTCTCCATCTAACGGGAATTCAAGTTTGCTCTTTAATCTCCTCGATCAAGCAACCGGCTCCAAGTATCTAATCGGCTCGCGCTCGCGCTCTGCCATTCGTCGTCCATTCACAGTGATCCAAGAAATGGAGGCGAATTTCAACAAGACCGTTGGCGTGAAAATCGAGGAGTTCGAAAACAAGCGCAAGGCCGCACAACAAAAACTCAGCCAACTCCAATCCCAAAAATCGAGTGGGTCTGAGCTCTATCTCTCGCCCGCACAAGAAGAAGAAATCAAAAAACTCCGCGCCGAGCAGGTGGAATACGCGAAACTCATTCGCGACCAAGAAAAAGAACTCCGCCGCCAAAAAGACAAACTCGGCGCGAAAATCACCCTGCTCAACGTTGCCGCGATGCCGTCACTGGTGATCCTCGTCGGCTTCTCACTCTTCATCAAACGCCGCCGCGCCACTCGCGCGAGATAAGGCATCAACCATCATCGCATTCAAACGTCTCCTTTCTCCCAAAATCTCTAAACTCCATTTCAACCATGAACAATCGTCAGGTTACCATCCTCTGGATCATTGCCATCGTGCTCGGTGCAGCAGTGGCCACCGTAAAAATCAGCCAAAAGCAGTCGACCAGCAGCACCATCAAACGCAGCAGGGGCCAAACACTTTTTGAATCATTCCCTGCAACCGAGACGTCCTCAATCGATATCCAAGGCGCCACCGACTCAGTCACTCTGACCAAAAAAGACGGCAAGTGGAAAGTCTCCCAGCGTGATGGCTATCCAGCAAACAACACTTTCGCCAACGATTTCATTCGCACACTTGGTGAACTGAAGGTCACGCTGGCACTCGAAGCGGGCCCGTCATTTGCACCACGCTTTGGCATGGATGAAGCCGCCTCCAAACCTACGGACCGCGGTCTAAGCGCCACTTTCAAAGACGCCAGCGGCAAAGAAATCGCCAAGGTATCTCTCGGAAAAAATATCGAAACCGGCGCCGAATCATCCCCCATGGGTGGTGGCGGAGGGGTGGGTCGCTATGTCCGCAACCACGCCGATGAATCAGGATTCTACGCAGTGAGCGAGATGTTCTCATCGATCAGCTCGGATCCAAAGCGCTGGCTGGACTCGGCATTCATCAACCCGGAGAAAATCAAATCCATCACCGTCAGCGCCTTGGACAAGTCGGATGCTGCTTGGAAACTCACCCGCGATGCCGATACCGCTGAATTCAAGCTCGATGGCGCCTCCCCGACCGAAGTTCTCGACACCGCCGCCGCCAATCCATTGAAGAGCATTTTCTCCTATGCACGGTTCGATGACGTCGTACCAGCTGGCCAAGTCGCCGCGCGCGCTGCCACCATCGGCAAACGCACTGCCACCCTTGAAACCTTCGATGGCTTCACCTACACGATCCACATCATCCCCGCCAAGACCGACAAGGCAAAGCCTGCCGCTTCGGCAAGCGCTGGGGAAACTCCCGCAGGCGAACAATTCCTTCTCACCGTGGACGTGACCGCCGAGCTGGCCAAGGAACGCAAAAAAGACGAGGGAGAAAAACCTGAAGACACGAAGTCTAAGGATACGGCCTTTGCCGAGCAGCAGAAGACACTCACCGACAAACTAACCAAGGAAAAAGCATTTTCCGGCATCACGTTTGAAGTGAGCAAAAGCACGGTCGAAGCTCTCCTCAAGGAACGTGCCACTCTTTTGACCAAAGCTACACCCGCCCCATCAGCGGACGCCACTCCCGCCACTAATGTGCAAAAATTCCCGGGTGGCATGATCGCCCGCCCACCGGTGACGGCAACCACTCCGCCGATCGAGGCGGTCACGCCACCGATCTCAGCACCACCCGCTGAGAATGAGCCGAAAAAATCGAACAAAAAATAGCGCACTGCCACGAGGCGTAGCCCCCTCGATTGCAAATGCCCAAATGGCATTGCGGGATCTCCGTCTCAGTGACTGAAATCCACACCATGCTCCTCGAAGTCCATTTCGCGGACTCGCTTGCGGTCACGCTGAAGTTCCACCTGTTGTCTCAGCAATTCGCGGATCTCCATGCCATTGCGAATGGCGGGAATCACCAAAACAGGAGTCGAGCGATCTGAGGTTTCTAACACAATCGAAGCAAGTCCAGTGAGACGCATCCACCATGGCCGAATGGTCCGCGAATCCTTGACCCGATAGAGTTCAATCTCATCAATGCTTTGATTGATGACACCCGAGGTGATTCGGATCCGCTCATTGGTGAGTTCAAAAGACCTGCAACGAACCACAAGGTACTTCCACAACAAATATCCAGCAGGCAACCCCCAAGCGACCAGCCCCAAAGGAAAATAGAGCCCGACAAGCAGAATCCCGACAAAAACCACCGAGGCTCCGACCACCGAGCCAAGGTTAAGCCACTGCGATGAACTTCCCTTCCAGTATGAAGTCTCTTCTGTCATGATCGGGAGCATGATTCTCACCATCAGAGATTGGCAAGAAAAGAATCTAGGATCGTCGCACCATAACCGATTCGCAAATGTGCCCCCGTCAAGAATCGAACTTGAATCTAGAGTTTAGGAAACCCTTGTTCTATCCATTGAACTACGGGGGCGAATGTGCCAGATGCGCAGGAAGGACATAACGGGTGAACAAAGATCAGGCAAGCCAGTTGTGAAATCCAACCCAAGTTAGGCTCTACACCTGCCTCTGCGACAAATAAATCCCCCTCGCACCACTGCAGCCATTGGCAATCAAGCAGGCAGCAGCGAGATAGAGTCCATTGCCAGCGCCAAAGAGTTCAACTCCTAGGAAAATCGATGCGAGCGGGGTCTTCGTGGCCCCAGCAAAAATTGCAACAAATCCAAGCGCTGCAAACAGATCGACCGGAGCACCGAGTACGTTGGCAAAGGCATTGCCCAAGGCGGCACCGATGAAAAAGAGCGGCGTGACCTCGCCGCCCTTGAATCCAGCACTCAAGGTTATGATGGTGAAGAGGAGCTTCCACGCCCATGCCCCCGCTGGAATTGCGTTTGGAGCAAACATGGCCGGCAGCGTGATCGCTTCGGGACGATTTCCCATCACTCCCAAGCCGAGATAGTCCCCCGTGCCCGATAGATGAAACAAACCGATCACCAACAATCCGCCAACAAGTGGTCGCAACTCTGGGCGAAAAATGTGACGCTTAAACGCATCTCCAAGCCGATGGGAGAGTGTCGTGAAGAGCATGCTCACCACACCAAATCCAACCGCCGCGATGATCACTTTGAACATCAGCACAAAATCTAACAAATCATGAATTTTTGGCGCAGCCACCACGTAGGTGGTATGGACAATACCCCAACTGCGGCAAACCCAGTCGGCAAGTGCCGCGGCAAAAAAACATGGCACAAGCGCATCATACTGGATCCGACCAACCACCAGCACTTCAAGGGCGAACACCGCTCCTGCGATCGGCGTGCCGAAAATCGAGCCAAATCCTGCCGCGACTCCGGCCATAAGGAGAATCCGCATGCCATTGGCATCAAGTCGGAACCACCTAGACAACATCGCGGCAATTCCACCACCCATCTGCAATGCGGTTCCCTCGCGCCCAGCCGAACCCCCAAATAAGTGAGTCACCAAGGTTGCCACTAAAATCAGCGGAGCCATTCGACGAGGTACCCCGGCACCAGGCTGATGAATCTCATCAATGAGCAAATTGTTACCGCCGCTCACCGATTCACCATAGAGGTGGTACAGCAGCCCAACGCAAAGCCCCGCTAGCGGAAGCAGATACAACAACCATGGCTTACCAAAGCGAACTAGCGTCACCGCATCAAGTGCCCATAAAAAAAATGCCGATGCTGAACCAACCGCTCCCGCCAAAACCGCAAGAACCAGAACCCACTTAATAACGGTGCGAGGATGGAGCGAAGGGTGATTCATCTGGCTCAATTAATCCGTTAGATTTTTGAAGTCACTTGATTTTGTGTGCTGACCTCCGCCACGGCCAGCCGGATTCCCGCAGCCTTATGCAGGGTTTCTTCATATTCTTTTTCGGGGTCAGAATCGGCGACGATTCCCGCACCCACATGATAGGTCAATTCATCACCCTGACGAACGAGCGTCCTGATCGCGATGCTCAGCGAACTCTCACCATGATAGCCCAGCCAGCCGATCGCCCCGCAATAAATACCCCTCGGTGCTTGCTCCAGCTCATGGATGATCTCCATGGCCCGCTTTTTCGGCGCACCCGTGATACTTCCTCCGGGAAAACAAGCGGCGAGCGCCCCAAGCGCATCAGCATCAGACCTCAATGTCCCAACAACGGTGGAAACCAAGTGGTGCACTTGAGCAAGTGATTCCAGCTGTAGCATCTCGGTCACCTCGACGCTGCCGAACTCACAAACCTGACCGAGGTCGTTTCTCAAGAGATCCGTGATCATCACCAACTCGGCAATTTCCTTGGCCGATGTCTGGAGTTCATAGGCAGAACGCCGGTCTTCGTCTGGATCCAAAAAACGCGGTCGAGTGCCTTTTATTGGCCGCGTCTCAATCCGACGACCCGAGATCTTCAAGAATGTCTCCGGAGAAGAACTCAAAATCTCGCGACCATCCAGCGCGAGATACGCCGCCATCGGCGCGGGCGATGCCTCACGCAGCGCTTCATAGAGACCGAACAAATCCCCTTGGACATGCGCCACGAATGCTTGTGATAGATTTGCCTGATAGATGTGGCCCGCAGCAATCCATTCCTTAATTCGCTCAACCCCTTCAATGAATCGTCCAGGAGGATTCCTCGGCTTGAATGGTGAAATTTCTGCAAATCCAGTACTCGCCTGAAGCTGTCCTGACAGCCCCCCAACTTCCCACCACGCTTGGTCACTGTGACTGTAAACCAGCATTTCGCGGTAATCGCCAAACACAAAGTCACCTTCATAATCCACCCACCCACAAAGCCCGCCTAACGGAAAACCCGAATCTCCCGCATCGTCGGCACCGTCTGTTAGGGCAGCTCGCAGGCAATCAAGATCGCCAGACACCCGGATATTTCCTCGCAGTACCCTCGCTGGGTTGGCGGCGATCACGGAGATGGGCAGCGACCCACCCATGGGGAAATTTCCGACCGTGTCAAAAAACACAAGACCCGCGAGGTGCCTCAAGCAACCAGCCACCTCCACAGGCAACATTCCATCAAGCCCCACAGGGCTCGTCATGGGTCGCGTCAAGGATTCGGCCATCGCTGAAGAAGCCAACGCCCGACGACCCAATGAAGCAAGCCGGAAACATCGCACCCCAAGCTGCGATGCAGATTCGACCAACGAAAATCAAGAATCCGCTGCGGCCCGGATGTCCTCCAACTCCTCCCAACGGGTGTAAAATCGGGCGATTCGCGCCTTGGACGCATCAAGCGTTTCAACCATGCGAGGGATCTCCATGAAATTTTTCGCCTGAAACTCAGGATCCTGCAGCAATGCCTCGACACCTGCCGCCTCCTCTTCTGCGGCGAGAATGACCGCCTCCATCGACTCAAGTTCGCTTTTTTCGTTAAAGCTCAACTTGCGGCCTTTCTTGGCAGCAGGGGCACTGACCGATGTTTTTTGCCGGGCTGTAGCCTCACGAGCGGCGACTTGCGCCTGCATCCGCTGGGCCGCTTCGCGTGCTTGGCGCTTTTCCAAATAGTATGAATAATTTCCAGCCTGTACCGCGATCCCGTCGTCCTCGAAGGCGATAATTTGATCACAAATCCGATCAAGAAAATACCGGTCATGGGAAACTACGATCACCGACCCATCAAAAACGGCTAGAGCCTCTTCTAACATGCGAAGCGACGGCAAATCGAGATCGTTGGTCGGCTCGTCAAGGACGATGACGTTGCCGCCGTTTTTCAAAACCTTGGCGAGCATCAACCGTGCCCGCTCACCTCCGGATAACAGATCGACGCGCTCATTGATGCGCTTGTCATCGAACAAAAACCGCCGGAGATAATTCCGCGCACCAAGCGTTTCGTTTCCAAACATCAATTTCTCATTTCCGTTAGAAATTTCATCCAGCAACGATCCGGTCCCATCGAGCTGCATGCGCGTCTGGTCGATGTAGTTCACCTTCACCTGCTTCCCCGTGACCGCGCTGCCTTCGGTCGGCTCGATCTGACCGAGGCACAGTTTGAGTAGGGTCGTCTTTCCAACGCCATTGCGTCCAACAATGCCGGTGCATTGCCCTGGGCGCAGGCTCAAGGTCAGGTGGCGGAACAACCATCTCGGGAATTTTTCCGATCCCACATTCACTCCCGCACCTTCCAACTCGACGACGATATTCCCTAGGTCCGGCGGAGGGGGAATCAAGAGGTCCATTTCGCGCTCCTCTGGTGGAGCCTCCATCCCCTCAACCTCGTAAAATTTATCCAAGCGGCTGCGTGACTTGGTGCCGCGCGCCTTCACACCCGAACGCACCCATTCGAGTTCCTCCCTCAAAAACCGCTGACGCCGACGCTCGGTTTGACTTGCTATCTGCTGCCGAATCGCTTTTGACTCAAGAAATGCCGTGTAATTTCCCGGATGAGAAAACGCGCGCCCTTGGTCGATCTCGATGATGCGCGTGGCAATCACGTCGAGGAAATACCGATCATGAGTGACAAAGATCACTGCCCCGGGAAAGCCCTTGAGGTAGTCTTCTAACCAACGAATCGACTCGGCATCGAGATGGTTAGTCGGCTCGTCCAACAGCAACAAGTCAGGCTGGCAAGCCAGCGCACGACAAAGCGCGACCCGACGTTTCTCACCACCAGAAAGCGGGCCAACGATTGCGTCTAACGGAGGCGTCCCCAGCGCAGTGGAAGCAGCTTTGATTCGAGCATCAAGATTCCACCCATCGGCATGATCGATGAGATGAAGAAGTTCATTGAGCTCCGCATCACTGCCCTCACCATTTTCGTATCGACGAATCGCCTCCACCACATCGGCCGCTCCTGACGCAATGTTCTCATGAACGGTGAGGGTAGCATCGAGCTCAAATTCCTGGGGCAGGTAGCCGACACGCAGGGCGCGACGCAGCGAAATCTCGCCCGAATCCGCCATCTGTTGCCCCGTGAGAATCTTTAGGAGCGAGGTTTTCCCACACCCATTGCGGCCCACCATCCCGGTTTTTTCCCCAGCAGAAACCGCAAGGGTGACCCCATCAAGCAGGGTTTGATACCCGTAGGTGAGGCGAATTTCATTGGCAGAAAGCAAAGCGGACATGGATCGGGCGAGAGATTCCTGCACTCTACCCCGTAAAACAACTCATATCCTAAAAATCAAACTTTCGAATTTTTAAAAAAAACCCAAGAAATCCCCATCTGAATCGTTTCAACCAAACCATGACCTCAAAACACCCCATCCTTGCCGCAGGAGCCGCGACCCTGGTCGTCGCCATGAGCCTGAACGCCCAACCCACATCTTCAGCGGTGACTCCACTGGATGAGGTCGTCGTACGGGCCACTGCCCTTGAAGAAGAAAAGCAAAACGGCCAGTATGCAGAACCCGAATGGGTTCACCAGCGCCGCTTTAGCAACACCCGAGTGTACATCCAAAAAGACCCATGGGAAATGGGCGTGGAAGAGTGGTACCGCACGCGCTTCTATGATGGCGGCCGCGTGACTCAACGATTTCAGCAGGAGTTCGAGATCGGACTCCCCTATCGGATGCAGCTGGATCTTTACGAGAAAATGATCCACGACAGTGACACAGGCGACTGGAAACAAGACGAGTTTGCGGTGGAGCTTCGTTACGCATTTGCCAACTGGGGAGTCTTACCCGGCAACCCCACGCTTTACACCGAATACGCCTTCAAGGAAGAGGGTTCTGACGCACTTGAAACCAAGCTCCTTTTCGGCGATGACTTCAATGGTTGGCATTGGGGCGTCAACCTCATCAACGAGCACCAAATCTGGGACGAGCAATCGAACGAATGGGCCATCTCGGTAGGCCTTTCCAAGACGATCATCGACAGCAAGTTTTCTGCTGGAATTGAAGGGAAATGGTCACACCCCGACCACGAAAAGTCTGAAGGTCTCCTTGGACCATCGTTCCAATGGCTACCAACCCCCAATACCCACCTAGATCTCGTAGCCATGGGAGGTCTAACCAACTCCTCGCCCAATGCGGAATGTTGGCTCATTTTTGGCTTCGATTTTGGCAAAGGATCCAAAGGCGGTTATAAGCCAACCTCAGTCGGGGGACTTTAAAATCATCCAGCCGCAACTTCAAAATACTCACCCATTGCATTTTCAGTGCAATGGGTGATTTTTTGCAAGCCGCGTGATGAAATCATCAGTCGTATGGATTGCGAATCCCGCAGGCTATGATCAGAATGCTCAATCAAGATGGCTCGTCTCAATCACGCTCTCAACATCAGCACGCTGGCAGCCTGGCTTAGCATGGCCGTGGTTGGTGCCATGGGCTTGTGCGTACCTGACCGATCCTCAACCGCCGCAAACCAACCCGCCGCCCCCACTTTGTTGGAAACTCTGGAGTTCCCTGTTTCGGATTTAGCAACTACCTCCCCGAGTGAAATTAGCTCCAGCCCCAACCCTGCAACGCAAGCGGATGCGGAATCAAACAACCCTCCCCCTCTACCGGATTTCTCTCCTCAAAATCCACTGCCAGAAGTCCCAGACCAACCTACCCCTTCTTCTCAGCGGCAACCCACGCAACAATTCACCGCGCCAATGAAGAAGGCCTCTAACTCGAATGGTCACCTCAATCGCGCCGTGCAAGCCGGCTCTGTATTATCGGACGCCGCCCGCATTGCCGCAGGCAACATGCCAAAGCCCAACTATCCACCCGAAGCGAAACGCCAAAAGCAAACTGGCACTGTGGTCGTTCAATTCACCGTCAACTCAAGCGGTCAAGTGACCGCGGCATTCGCAAAGTCACCATCCAACTGGCCATTGCTCGACGCAGAAGCCCTGCGCACCGTGCAATCGTGGACATTCCCCCAAGGTGGCATGATGACCAAAACCCAACCGATCATCTTCAAACTCGACTAACCCACCGTGCTCGCAAACCTCGTTTTCGAAACCATCCTCAAAGGCGGGTGGGTCATGTGGCCGATCACCGCCACTTTTTTTCTCGCGCTATGCGTGATCCTCGATCGCGCCGTTTGGTGGCTTCGCTACCAAAACACCCTCGATCCCGCAAATCAGGAAAAAGCCCGTAATGCCATCGGTAACGGCGACTTTGCAACCGCTTGCAAACTCGGAAAAAATACCGCTGATCCATTTCTAACAAATTTATCCGAGGGCATCACCCACGCTCATACGTCGATGCTTGCGGCGATGCAGCTCCATGCCACCCAACTCATCGAAAAATCAGAGTCCCGCATGTGGGTGATCAGCACACTCATCACCCTCGCCCCTTTGCTAGGGCTATTCGGCACCGTGATGGGGATCATGGGTTCGTTCTCGTTCATAGGTGACGAGCAACTGGCAGCAAGCAAGGTATCAGGGGGAATTGGTGAGGCACTCATCGCCACCGCCTGCGGCATCGGCATCGCCATCCTTTGCTTACTTCCCTATAACTTCTTTCGCAAACGGGTCTCCGTCCTGCGTAGCTCGCTGGAGCGCTGGATCAATCACACTGAGTTGCTGGTGCGCTCCGCAAAGGAACATGGCCACGACCTAGAAACATTCGCTGCTAACCCACCGCAACCGTAATGCCCGTTCGACTGCAAAGTACATCTGGCGACGAGGGCGATGATGCGCGGATCGAAATCATTCCTCTAATCGATATCATGTTTTTCCTGCTCGCCGCTTTCATGCTAGTGAGCCTCAGCATGACTCAGCTGCACCGGGTCCCCGTTTCCCTTCCAGAGGCTTCCACAGGCATTCCGGATACCACCCCCCCGCCGACCGTGATCGCCATCGACGCAAACGGCTTGATCACATTGGATCAAAAAATCATCACCCTTTCAGAAATCACCGCCTACCTCAAAGAGAGCAAAGAACCCAAGAAATACCGCGTACTCATCTCTGCCGATGCTGAAGCACGCCACAAACAAGTTCTTGGGGTGCTGAACTCAATCCGCGAGGCTGGCGTCGAAAAAGTCAGCTTTGAGTCTGCAAAAAACCGCCCCTAACACGTGATGTCCCGTGCACTGCCGATCCTCAACGCCCTCGGCTGCCTGATTCTAACAGGTGTACTCATCATGCAGTGGAACAAAGAACGCAGACTTAACACCAAAATCGACCAACTTAAAACTGAACTCAGCACCGCCATCGAACAAGCCGCCACCGAGTCCAAACGTGTCAAATCCCTAGACGTCGACATCGTAGTCCTCAAGGAATCGCTCGCAATCACCCAACAGGCGAACAATGCGACCACTCGTTCTCTGCAATCCAAGGAAACGCAGGCAAACGAACTCGAGTCAAAGCTCATCACAGCCCATGCTCAGCTAGAAACGTGGAGAACCGCAATCGATGCTCGGGATGAGAAACTTCGCGCTCTCAACCAAGAGCTCATTACCACCCGGGCTCGACTCGAAGATGCAATCGCCAAACTTAAAGCCTCTGCCGTAAAAGAATGAATTTGTCCATTTCAACACCACAAGTTCCGGCGTGGTTAAGCAGGTACCAGAATCTGCCAAAGTGCGTCCTCCAATTTGTGGCTGCCCAGTTCCTCATCAATCTCATCAATTCCTCACAGTTTCTGCTCCTCAATCTTTTCCTGAAAGAACGCGGACTCAACGATCCTTCCATCGCCGCACTGACCTCACAACGCTTTCTCGCCACGCTCGTCTTCTCCATTCCTGCTGGTCTTTGGTTACGTGGCAAACCCCTGCGAAAACCGCTAATCATCGGCTCAATTTTATTCCCCATCACGGCGCTCGCCGCGATCGAAAGCGTCCAATACGGTGCCATCTCGATGGCGTCTTCTTGCTTCGTTGCCATGGGATTCGCGGGCCTCGTTCTCAATGTCGCTGGCCTCCCGATGATGCTTCGGATCGCGCCACCCGAGCAGGCCAGCGAGGCACTCAGCATGCTGTTTGCAACGTGGGCTGCCGCCAGCATCTGCGGTGGAGTCTTATCAAGTGTCCTGCAAAGCATCGGACATTTTGATCTGGGGGGGATCCATTTGATCCTAAACGAGCACTCTACGCTTTTCATTCTTACTCTGTGTGGCCTTGGAGCACCCTTTCTCAATGCAAGGCTTCCCGACCCCATTCCTGTCATAAAGAACAACCGTCACTGGCTACACGTCCACCGCGAAGACGTGCCAGTGCTTCTGCGCGCATTGGTCCCAACGCTCTGCATCTCGACTGGCGCCGGGCTCAGTATCCAATTCCTCAACCTGTTCTTCAGCAGCGTCTATCACCTCAAATCCGCGACCTACTCCGCATTCAGCTCAGTGAGCTACATCTTGGTTTTCATCACCGGATTAATCGTTCCAGAAGTGCAGCGGCGCTTCGGCTGGCGAGGCGCGATCATCGGCGTACAATCGGTAGCGGTAGTCCTCTTGGCAGTCATGGGTCTAACGGAAATTTGGGCTGGATCGTTCTGGGCACTACCCATTGCTTTGGTATGTTTGGTGGCGCGCCAGCCGTTGATGAGCATGGCGGGCCCTTCCACTAGCGAGCTTTCCATGTCCTTCGTGGGAGAACGCAATCGTGAGCTCATGAGTGCTTGCAGCGGAGCAATCTGGAGCGGCTCATGGTGGCTGGCGGCGAGGGTTTTTGAATTCCTAAGAGGGCACCACCTTCCCTATTGGCAAGTTTTCCTGACCACTTCAGCACTCTATCTATTAGGAACTATTTCCTATACCGGATTAATTCGTGGAGTTGAAGGTCGTGGTTTGAGGTGAGCTAGATTTTTGGACCACCACCTCCATAATCAGCCCAGATGAATACCAAGCCACGCAAACGCTACACCCC
>CAILVZ010000387.1 GCA_903837825.1 Akkermansiaceae bacterium
AGCTGAGATCACTCTTGGGAGTGACTTCGAAGGCGGCATGCTTGGACCCGTCAAACAGCTCGGTGAAGCCCATTTTCTTTGTTCGATACCTGGCCAGACGGATCAGGATGGCCGTAATCGCCAAGCCTCTTGGTATTACTTCAGTATCAATCACGCCAAGGGCAGAGAGGTTAAGTTCACACTCACCGACCTGCGGGGTGAGTATAACTACAAACCCGGTGGCGTTTCTATCAATGAAGCATCGCCGCCAGTCATAAGCTCTGACGGCAAAAACTGGCATCATTTGACAACGATGACTTTCGACAAAAGTAATGATCAAGCCTCCTTCACGATCATACCGGATTCAGATCACGTCATGGTTGCCCACATCGAGCCATACACGTTCACTCGGCTTAACGAATTACTGGGTGAGATCCGAGGCAATGCAAATCTGAAAGACGAGGTGATTGGTAAGAGTGTTGAGGGCCGGGATCTGCACCTGCTGTCGATAAGCAGTCCTGCCAGGAGTGATTCCGGGAAGCCCGTAATTTGGTTGATGTGCCGGCAGCATGCTTGGGAAAGCGGCACTTCGTTTGTCGGCGAGGGGGCGATAAAGTTCCTGCTTTCGGATGAGGGCAAGCCGTTTCGCGATCGGGTTGTTTTCAAAATTTTTCCCATGTTGGATCCCGATGGCTGTGCCGATGGCGGTGTGCGTTTTAACCGGAACGGATACGACCTAAACCGCAACTGGGATACAGCCGATCCTTCCAACCTCGAAAGTCGGCGATTGATGCCTGAAATCTGTGCTGCAAAAAAAGCCATGCTTGATTTCGGGCGGATAGATTTGTTTCTCACTCTTCATAATCAGGAGCAGAACGAGTGGCTGAGCCGCTCCGTAAATCACGGCGATCTTTCAGCCCGTTTTTTTGCGAGGCTGCTCAAAGAGACCACCTTTAATCCCGGAGCGGATGCTCCGAATCCGTCGAGTGACGAGGTGGCGCCAGGGCGCTTTTCTGTTTACGAGTTTCTGGATATCCAAATGGATAAGCCAGCCTTCCTAATGGAGCAGGGAATAGCGAGAAGTTCCAAGTTGGGCCACATGCCTACTTCCACGGACCGGATTGAATTTGGCCGTCAACTTGCCCGTGTCATGTGTGAACTGCTTTTGGAGAAACCATAAACCCGATTCACTTCTGAGCGCTTGCTGCCCCCTTTGATTGAGAAGAGCAAAAGGGGTGCACTCCTCCTCGCGCAACTAGGGCTCGGTGCGATGGATTACGCGAGTCTCTGTAGTCTGAATTGTGTCCTAACTTTAATCCGCTTTCAGATTGGTATTCTCTGAAGCCACCCCCAAATGAATTTTGTAAAACTGCTCAGTTGGTGCACTCCGCTGGTGCTTGTAGCCGCCCTTAGCGACCCGATCGCCGTGGCTGCAGAAACCGTCTTCCGTGCGGGCGCCGCCACGATAGACATTTCTCCGTCCAAAATTCCGGCCATTATCGCCGGCGGATTTCTGGAGGGCCGCGGGACAAAGATGGTCGACCCTCTCCACGCGCGGTGCATTGTGCTGGACGACGGCAAAACGAAACTCGGCTTTGCCATCGTGGACACCTGCATGATGAGCCAAGCCCTCATTGATGAGGCGAAACATCTCGCAAGTGTCAGTTGTGGCATCCCAATGGATCATTTAATGGTGTCAGCCACGCACACCCATTCCGCCCCTGCGGCGATGGGTTGTCTTGGCACCAGACTCGATACGGATTACGCCGCTTGGTTGCCCGCTAAAATTGCCGAGGGTCTTTTGGCAGCGACACGAAAGCTGCAACCGGCACGGATCGGCTGGGCTTCGGTAGACGACTGGGAACACACCCACAACCGGCGCTGGATCCGTAAACCGGAGAACAAAATTGTGGATCCCTTCGGCAATGCAACGGCTCTGGCGAACATGCATCCGGGTTATCTCAGTGCGGCCGTCATTGGTCCTTCGGGTCCCGTGGATCCGGGCTTGTCGGTCGTTTCCATCCAAACTCTGGCGGGAGTGCCCCTCGCGGTTTTGGCCAATTATTCGCAACACTATTTCGGGTCTCCAGCGATCTCGTCGGACTATTACGGGTTGTTTTGCAAACATCTAGCGGAGTCGCTGGGGCAGTCGGGTGAGGGCAACGGGCCTTTCGTGTGCGCCATCTCACAAGGCACTAGCGGAGATTTGATGTGGATGGACTACGGCGCGCCAAAAAAGTCCACCACCCTCGACAGCTACGCCAAGGGCCTAGCCGACTACGCCAGACAGGCTCTTGCGGGAGTTCACTACAAAG
>CAILVZ010000388.1 GCA_903837825.1 Akkermansiaceae bacterium
GTAACTCTGTTACAGTTGATGGCTCGACGCTCAATCTGAGCGGAGCTCTCTCCGTCGGAGCCTACACCAACAATGCGAACTCCCTAGTCGTGACCAATGGTGCAACGGTTACCAGCGGTGCCCTCTTCGTTGGATCAGGAACAGGCAGCAACAACGCGCTCAAGATCACTGGTGCATCATCGAGTCTGACAGCCGACGGAAGCTCCGTAGGCAACTACATCGGTGGCAAGGGAGCGACCATCACAGTTGACGGCTCAGCCCTACTCACGACACTTGGTGATACAGTCCTTGGCACTAGCACCAGCGGCGATGTGACCGCGGTTGTCACCGGAGTCGGATCGACCTGGAGCAACAGCGGCAAGATCACGATCGCCTCGGCGGGAACCGGAACGCTGACCATCGGAGAAGGTGCGGCAGTCAATGCCGGATCCATCGAGATCGCCTCCAGCGCTTCCTCGACCGGAACCATCAACATCGGAACGTTCTCTGGTAGCGATTCGGTTGCCTCCCTGAACACAGCCCTGATCGGGTTCGGAAGTGGCAACGGTACGCTGAACTTCAACCAGACGGGAACAACGACGCTCGGAGCCCTCATCTCCGGAAGCGGTTCGGTGAACCAGAAGGGACTCGGCACGACAATCCTGACCGGCAACAGCTCCTTCGCTGGTGCCACCACCATCGACAGGGGAACCCTGCAACTTGGCAGTGGAGGAACCACTGGATCGCTTGGATCGGGATCGATCGTCAACAACGGCTCCCTGGTTCTCAATCGTACAGGATCCGGAACGCTATCGAGCGATGTCAGTGGAAGCGGTAATGTGAGCCTGACCGGTAGCGGCACCACCACGCTGCTTGGCAACAATAGCTACACAGACTTCACCTCGATCGGTGCCAACAACACCCTCCAGGTTGGAAACGGCGGGACCTCCGGCACCCTCGGCAGTGGTGCCGTCAACTTGGCTGCCAGCAACTCCTCCATCGCGTTCAAGTGGACTGGTGTGACACTAGTAGGCAACCAGATCACTGGTCTTGGCTCCCTGGAGCAGATCGGCAACGGCACCCTGGTGCTGACCGGTAACAACAGCTACAGCGGTGGAACGGTGGTGAGCGCCGGAAAACTCCAACTCAACGGCGGCGGCACACTCGGTAGTGGCATCGTATCGATCGCTCAGGACAGGTCACTCATCTTGAACCACAGTGTGGCCACCACGCTGAATAACAACATCAGCGGCCTCGGTAATGTGAGCGTCACTGGTAGCAGCACAACGACCCTCGGTGGAGTTGGAAGCTACAGTGGATACACCGCAATCACGGGTGGAAACCTCTCACTCGGAAGCGCAGGAACACTCACTGGCGGCGGCGCCATCAACGTGAGCAATGGTGGAACCCTTCTCCTTGGTGCGACCAATAGTGTGAACACGAACTCGGCCCTGAACCTGGGAGCAACGGGAACATCCGGAACACTCTCCATGGGTGGAAACGGAACGACCCGTGCCTCCGCGCAGACGTTCAACACAATGACCCTCTCGGCCAACAGTTCGATTGATTTTGCTAACCTGACCGGCCAGTCGGCCCTCTACTTCAGCAAGATCGCCGGGCTGTCGACCTACACCCTGAGCGTCTTCAACTACAACGGCACCAACCTCTGGGGAACCACGTCGACGACCGGTGGAGAAGGTCAATACACCAAGCTCTACGCGCTGGCCGGATCGGGCACGAGCGGCTTCACGGCGGGCGAACTCAACAACATCAAGTTCTACAGCGGAAGCGACACGAGCAGCACCTTCCTCGGCGAGGGAAGCTTCTCCAACATCACTTCCAACGGATTCAACCAGATCGTCCCTGTTCCCGAGCCCGGAGTGGTCCTCGCAGGACTCCTCCTCTTGGGCTGGATGATCTACTCCTTCCGGCATCAGTTGCGTAGGGCCGCTTGCATTCTTTTCGCTCTTGGTGCTGTTTCCGGAGTTGCATCACTGAATGCCGCTCCCAAGCCGACCGCCACGCCGAAGCCGACACCGACCCCGATTCCGACGCCGAAGGTTGTTGCCACACCGACGCCGGCGCCTGCACCCGTTGCGACCCCTACTCCCACACCTCCTCCCGCTCAGTTGACTCCCTACAGTCCCTAGTGCGAGCGAGGAACCAACGCAGTACCCCCCCAGTCATTCCTAAGGTTAGCGGTAGGTCTAGAAATTCGATACAAGAAGAGATAGAGAGCAACCCCCCAAGAAATTGACACATCCGATGAGCAACAGAACGCACTCCCCTATTAATATCAAAACCTCTGGCCGTCACCCGAGTGAGGTGAAGTCATCCAAAAAATCCCGCCTGATGAAGGGGATTCAGGGA
>CAILVZ010000389.1 GCA_903837825.1 Akkermansiaceae bacterium
ATGGCGAAGAAAATACGGGGGCGGTGAATTCAATAAAAAACCCCGGATGGTTCGCACCGTCCGGGGTTTTTTGTATTCAGGATCGAGCGTCCACTTGGTAGTGCTTCTTCAGTGCGGCCAGCACCGCCTCGAACTCGTAAAGGTAGAACCGCGGGGTGATCTGAATGTAAGGTATCATCCGCTTAGACACCCAAACGTCGATCGATCGGGTGCTGACGGACAGGCGCTTTGCGAGTTCCTTCTTTTTGATCAGGGTAGGCTGGAAGAAACTTGAGCTTGATACAGACTGGACCGAGTCGCTCGTGTTCATCGTACGGTCGGGATGTGTGGTGATGGTGGCTTTCATGGTTACGCATAGTAGGTGGTGTCAACGCACGATTGATTTTCCCTACGCAGGGAAATAATCCGAAGCTTTTCACGGATGGAGATTGGCAACTCCTTCGGTAGCCACCCGTCAGGCGGTCGGATCGAGAACCACGCCTTCGCCGCCCCTTCGTCCACGATCTCTCGGTAGTGGCGGAAGATCATTTTCGGGGAGTTACCCGCCTCCAGAGAGGTCCGTGCCACATCGCCGGTCTCAGCTACCCGATAGCTGATGAACGAGTGCCTAAGGGCATTCTGACGCCATCCACCGGGGATCCGTGCTTTCACGGCGGTATCATTGAGAGCACCTGAGTAGTCGGAGATGGAAATGATCTTTCCGGTCACGGCACGCCAGGGGGCAAGCCATGCTTTCAGGTTTTCGGTCAGTGGAACCAGCCTACGCGCTGCCGTCTTTGCCTTCTTGCCCGCGATCTCGATGTGCCCCCGGTCCCACTTGATGTCTTCCCAGTCGAGTCGGAGGATCTCAGCTGAGCGGATTCCGGCGAATCCACCGATGGCGATGAGCGGTAGGATGCGACTGTGTGCAGCCAGAAGCAGTCGCTCCATCTCATGCGGTGTGAAGATTTCGATCTCAGCCTCTCCCACCCTGAACGACTCGCTTTGTTCGGCGGCGGTCTTGCGGTCGGGATGGAGGTATCCGTTGCGTTTGGCGAAACCGAACATCGTGACGATATTGCGCCGGATGCCGTTTTTGCTCACTGGCCCGAGCTTCTTGAGTCCTTTGAGGAACCGGTTGATGTCGGCGACTGTGACATCCGTGATATTGCCCAGAACGCAGTCTGAGAACCGTTTCAGACTCGTCTTGCAATTGCGGATATAGATCTCGCTAACCCCGCTGCCTCGCCTCGATTCGACAAACTCGTCGGCGACTTGAGTGATGGTTCGGACAGCGAGCAGGTCGATTCGATTTGCAGCGTAGAACCGGACAGCATCGGAGAGAGTGACCTCCCCAGCGGCTTTTCGGGCGCTTGTCCACTCGTCCATGGCGGCAGTCAGGCTGACGCCGAATTCCTGAGCCTTGCGTTCACAGTGGCGAAGCAATTCGAGGTCACGCTTGGTCACCTCGTCATTGGCGCTCCATCCATTGATAAGCCTGACGGTAGTTTGCTGGGCGATCAGTCGGGCTTCCTCCATGCAGGCCAGGTGGCGTGCCTTCCGCTGCCCGCCCTCTTTCCAGTAGAGCGAGAACATCGGGTAGCCGTCCTTGCGATTGACGGTGTAAATTTTAACTCTCGCGGGACCGGTTCCGATCTCCACGACACTGCTGCGTTTGCGTTTTCGGGTCATCGGACCCGGTCGCCGTGTCAAGTGTGCTGGAATTCTTTCTGGAATTCCTGTCCCGGCCTGCTGAGACCCGTCAGAGCTACTTGATATTGAAGCACTTACGAGGGTAAGTCTCAATGATGGCGGAACGGGAGGGATTCGAACCCTCGGTACGGTTCCCCGTACGTTCCCTTAGCAAGGGAGTGCTTTCGACCACTCAGCCACCGTTCCGTGAATTTGGTCGAGAGGTTTCAATCATAGCTCAGCGAGCACGTCAACCCTTGGTGGACGGAAACATCATCGAATTTACCAATCTACCCATTATTCCTGATTTTGCGGAGCACTTTGCTCAATCGAATCGACAGGAACCTCAGGTAAAACCTCCACTGGCATGGAGACATCCTCGACCGCTGGCTCCGCAACACTTTCATCGACTGCTGTGGCCTCCGGTGTCTCAGCTTCGTTCGCAGGTTGGGCAGGCGCTTCATCATCCTTGGCCGCAGGTGCTCCCTCGGCGACTGGCTTGGCCTTCTTGGATTTCTTCTTTTTCTTCGCCTTTTTGGGCTCGCCCGTGGGTTCGGCATTGCCGGACTCGCGAGGTTCTTGAACAGCTAGTGTGTCGTCCGTATAGAGCAAAATATGCCCTTGGTGAAGCAGCCAGAAGAGGTCAGCTGCGTAGTCGGCAGGTGGCGCGGTACTCCCCTCGGGCAAAACGGATTTCCAAAGCCCTTCAAGTTTAGCAGGCTTGTTTTCTCGGATCCATGCGACCATTTGGCTCGGCCGCTCAGCGAGCACGGCATTGGCAGGAAGCGGATTGGGACGAGCGGGCCCGGTGTGGAGTTTTCCGAGGCGCTTGAACACCGGCAGGTGCTCGGCTTCGATGGCACGGCAGACGGCTGGAATCAACACGGCGGGGTGATTTCGGGCGTGGGTCCCAGCCACTTTCAGCGAGGCGAGGAGACTTGGTGAAAGGTGCTTCGCGGGGATCGCTCCAGAAACATCGGCGCTGCGGACTTCATGAAACACCGTATCAAAACAACGGGCCGCCACGGCGCGCTCAGCTTCGCCCCGGTCTTCGATCCAGCTTTCATCGCCCTCGCCTTTGATGCGCCAGCGGGTCTTGTGCTTCATCGTTTCTAACCACGCGTTGACCGCTTCCTCACCGCGCTCGGTACGAGTCTTCGACGCATAAACCTCAAACGGCATGTTTGCAAATCGCTCGCGATGCAGGCGGCGCAGGTTGGTTTGATAGGAATGAAAATTGACCGGACCCAGCCATTCGCCAGAGACGCCACAGCGAGCGATCGCCTGAAAATTCCCGGTCGGTGGTTCAGCCTCGATGGTTTCCTCTTCGATCAACTCGTGGCGAAGCTCCGAATTCCAAAGGTGACGGATCGCCTCCTCGCGCGTGAGGAAGAGTGATTCGTCGCGCTTGCCCGCGATCAGCGGAGCGTGGGTCTCATGGGCCTCAAAGATCGCGCGGCAACGGGCTTTTTCCGCGAGCAGGATTTTCGCAACATCGAACAACCCATAGACTCGCGCGACCTGTTGAACTTCCTTGCCGATGAGATGAACGGCCGCTGCGTCCGGAGCGATGGTCACGCGCACGCCTTCCTCTGGGCGGATTTCCTCAAATCGGGTTGGCCCATTGCGGCGATCGTCGGAGCCACGGCCACCTTTATCAAACGACCGGCGTGAGGCACCATCGCGGTCGCGCGAGACTCCAGCGCCTCGTGGGCCGCGGTCACGATCCTCGCGTCGTGGCTGACGATCTTCGCCAGCGGAGAATGCTTTGGGGCTACGCTCCGGCTTGTCACCGCTGGACCTCGCCCATGCTGGCCCAAGGGCAAAGCTGGACAACAAACTACTCAACGGATCTTGATCTGAATCGCTCACGAGCAGCAGTCTAGAGAGTGAATTTTGAAATGACAAACCTCGCTTGCATCAAAATGAACCCTAATTCCCCTACCCTAAAACCGTCAAAATCCGCTGGGTCGCCCCATCGTGCAATTGGATCAAAGCGGTGGCATGGGCCGTCATCGCCCTCGCAAAATCGGGGTCCAGCGCCATGGTTAGAGCTCGCGCGAGCTCGTCTTGATTGCATGCCGAGATGGCTCCCCCACTCGCGACGAGCCGATCTGCGAGCGGTTGGAAATTTTCCATGTGGGGCCCGAAGACGACGGGTTTGCTTGCTAAAATCGCCTCGCATGGGTTTTGCCCGCCCACCGACAGGAAGCTTTTCCCGATGACCACCACGTCCGCGTGGGCCGTCCAATCGGCGAGCTCACCAGTGGAGTCGATAACGAAAACTGGAGGAATTTCAGCAAGCGGATTCGCAATTGAGTGGGTTGGAAACGAAGATCGTAAGACGACCTGATGACCCGCCGCCTCCAACTCTGCTTCCACCTCGGCCCGTCGTTCAGCGTGACGCGGGACCAACACCGCAAGAACCTCAGGACACACCTTGCGGATGGCTTGCACCATCCATGCATCTTCGCCGGGGTGCGTGCTAGCTGCTAGAATCACCGGTCGATTCCCACCGATGACATTCAGCATTTCTTGGAACTCTGCGCGGCGCGTCGGCCGATGCCCGCCACCTGGATCAAATTTCAAACTGCCCGTGTGGTGGATTTTCGGCGCAGCAACGCCGAGCGCTTCCCAAACCGCCGCATCTTCCGGTTCTTGGATGGCCACCGCATCGAGATGGCGATAGATCGGCCGCAGCCATGGCGCGAAACGTTGGAAGCGGCGAGCCGATCGCGGCGACATCCGGGCATTGACCAAGCGGACGGGGATATTCCGACGGGCACATTCTAACAGAAGATGAGGCCACGCTTCCCCCTCGATGAGTACGACCTGCGATGGCTCGAAGCGGTCCAGGTAGCGGCGGACCATCGACGGGAAATCCAGAGGCGAATACGTCACACGCAGTTCTGGGATGTTGGCAGCGCTGGCGACCGCATGACCCGTCGCTGTTCCAGTCGAAAGCACAAAGCGACGACCGGGCTCCTCGACTTGCCATGCGCGTATGAGCTTGAGCGCAAGAATCGATTCCCCCACGCTGACCGCATGGACGTGAACCACTCCGCAGGGTTCATGATCGATGGGCAACGAGTAAATCGCCACCCGCTCACCCAATCGGGTGGTGAGGCCACCACGGCGAAGCATTTTCACCACCCAACCCGGGAAGGCCGCGACAAAAACGAACGGCAACACAAGCCGGTAAATCACAAGGGCGGTGAACAATCGCATCGCCGCAAGCCTAGGGGGCCTCAGCGCACAGGTAAAGCCAGGATGATGATAGCACGCCTCGCCGATCAAACACGTGGTACCGATGGTCAAATCTGCAAATTTTTTTCATTTTTCCAAGGCGCCTGTTGCCATTTGCAAGGGATGCTGGTACCCCTATTTTCAATGGGCCGAAGCATGCCGCAACTTGAATTCCGTTGGACCTCATGGCTCCGTGCCTTGAAGGCCCCAGAAATCAAGAAATCGGCCCCGCTCGGTGAGGACAGCGGGCTCACCGCATGGTGCGCAGAGTCATCAAAATCGCTCGGCCTGCACGAGCTCGCCCGCAAGGTCCGCGTGTCATGGAACCCACGGATGCAGACGACCGCTGGCCGCGCGTGGTGGCCTGATCGCGCCATCGAACTCAATCCCAAACTCAAAGACTGCGAGTCCGAACAACTCTGGCGCACCCTCAAGCACGAGCTCGCTCACCTCGTCGCCTACGAGCGCTATGGCCGCCGCCACATCGACCCACATGGCATGGAGTGGCAAACCGCTTGCAACGATCTCGGCATCCCAGGCGAACAACCGTTTCACAATCTTCCATTCAAACGACGCACGATGAAGCGCAACCACGCGTACGTTTGCTCGAACTGCCTCGCGGTCATTCATCGCGTCCGCCCGATCAAACGGACCGTCGCCTGCTATTCATGCTGTCGGAAATTCAACCACGGAGTGTATGACAACCGCTTCCGCCTCGTCAAACAACGCGTCTAACCGAATCCCTCACTCGCCTCAATCACGGTCCGCAACAAACAAAGTGTGCGTGAAACGTTTTGCCTTCGGATAGGCTTTGGCGCTGATCGCCTCCACGTGTTTGAAAAAACCTGAAAGCGAGCGGACGAACGATGGATCTGGATGCGCAGACCAAAAGATCACCCGACCCTCGGGCTCTAACGCATTCTTGATACGAGTGATCCCCTTCGGCGCGTAAAGCCGTTCATTGCCCTTTTGCACAAATGGATCTGGGCCGTTGTCCACATCTAACAAAATCGCGTGATAGCGGTCATTTCCACAACGATCGATGAGTTCATAAACATCGCCGATGTGAATTCTCACGCGGGGGTCGTCGAGCAACTTACCATTGACCTCATGGAGAAATTCACGATTCCACGCCACCACCTCGGGTAGCAACTCAGCAACATCGACGATCGCATCCGGATGAGTTAGAGCAAGCACGCGCCTCAAGGTGAAGCCGAATCCAAGTCCGCCGATCAAAATGCGTGGCTTCGCTGGCAGGTGGGCACAGGAGAGCTCCGCCATTTGTTCCTCGGAGGCAGAGGCGGTGGTGCTCATCAACTGCAGGCCAGCCACCTTGAGAAAGTGGTGACCATCGTGCTCATGCAGCGTCAGCTGAGCTCCGTCCGGAGTTTTACAAGTGGCTAGGGTGCGGGTGATCTTCATGACATTGGACTCGTGACAACCGAGGCTGCCCGAGTGTCATCCGCAATCCCCTCGAGGGCAAACCATTCGCGTAACCCTACCGCCAAATCCTAATTCTGCAGCACCAGCCCGCCACAACCCTCTAGTAAATCACGAGAAAAACCGCCCATTTCCAGCGGTATCGGCACGAAACAAGTCATTCACGATGAGGCTTGCGTGGTCGAGCGTGGCAAGTCATGCTCCCCCCAACACTTATGAGCGAACGACGCGTCGTCATCACCGGCATCGGCTGTATCACCCCACTTGGCAATGACCTAACCACCACTTGGGAGGGCCTCAAGCAGGGTCGAAGCGGGATCGGAACCATCACCCAGTTCGACCCTTCACCCTTCGATTGCAAAATTGCGGGTGAAGTGAAGAATTTCGACCCCGATGCTTATTTTACCGTTCCCAAAGACGCGCGCCGCTCGGACCGCTACGTGCAACTCGCCGTCGCTGCCTCGAAAATGGCCATGGAAGATTCAGGCGTGGACGTCTCCACCATCGACCCTCGGCGTTTCGGTGTGATGGTCGGCAGCGGCATCGGAGGCCTATCCACTCTGGAGCGCGAGCATTCCACCTATTTGAGCAAAGGGGCCAAGCGAGTTTCGCCCTTCACGATTCCCATGATGATTTCAAACATCGCGAGTGGGATCATCTCGATGGAATACGGCCTTCGCGGCCCAAACATGGTCATCGTCACCGCCTGCGCGACCTCGAACCACAACATCGGTGAAGCATGGCGCATCATCAAATTTGGCGATGCCGATGCCTTCGTTTGCGGTGGTGCGGAAGCCGCCATCCTCCCCATGGGCCTCGCTGGCTTCGGGAGCATGAAGGCACTCAGCACGCGCAATGACGAACCCGAGCGCGCCTCACGCCCCTTCGATAAAAACCGCGACGGATTCGTCATGGGTGAAGGTGCTGGCGTGGTGGTCATTGAAGAGTTAGAACACGCCCGCAAACGCGGTGCGACGATTTACGCAGAGCTCATCGGCTACGGAGTCAGCGCAGATGCCTATCACCTCAGTGCCCCGTCCCCAGATGGCAGCGGCCCAGCCTATGCGATTGCCATGGCGCTGAAGCACGGCAAAAAGAACCCTGAGGACGTGGTCTATCTGAACGCCCACGCCACCTCCACCGGACTTGGCGACGTGGCAGAAACCAAAGCGATCAAGCTCGCCTTCGGCGACTATGCCACCCACGGCCTCATGGTCAGCTCGACCAAGTCGATGACCGGTCACATGCTCGGTGCCGCTGGCGGCGTGGAACTCATCGCCAGCGTGATGGCCATCAAGGACAGCGTGATTCCACCCACAATCAACGTGGAGGAACAAGATCCAGAATGCGATCTGGACGTGGTTCCTAACATCGCCCGTGAGCTTCCGGTGAACGTAGCACTTAGCAATAGCTTCGGCTTCGGCGGCCACAACGCGTCGGTGCTTGTCAGCAAGTTCGAGTGAGCCCCACCATGGAAAATCCCGCATATCGGCATGCCGGTGTGATCGCATTCGGCGACACCGATGCCAGCGGCTGGGTGCACTTCCCTAACATTTTTAAATATGTGGAAGCGGCGGAACACGCATTCCTGCGTTCGCGCGGCGTGATCGTGTTTGACCGGATCGAAGGCGGCTGGCCACGAGTCAAGGTTTCCTGTGATTTCACGCGCCCGCTCCAATGCGGTGAATCGATCGAGACCCAGTTGGTGATTTCCCGCATCGGCACAACCTCGATCACGTGGGACTTCGAAATTTCTCATGCCGATGGTGAAACCGCCGCATTCGGCAGCATGACCACGGTCCGCGTGAACAGCCATGGTCGACCTCAAGAAATCAGCGCCGCCGAGCGTGCTGCACTTAGTTGACATGGAAGCCAGTGCTGCAATTTCCGGTCGCATCATCCTCGTGCCGACGCCGATCGGCAACCTCGCCGACATCACCTTGCGCGCGCTTGAGATCCTCCGCAATGCGGATCGGATCGCTTGCGAAGACACGCGACACTCTGGTCAGTTGCTGGCGCATCATGGGATTTCTGGCAAGCCCCTCGTTTCACTTCACGAGCACAACGAAGCACGCCGCGCACCTGATCTCATCGCGGCCGCGCAAGCCGGTGAAACCATCGCCGTCATCAGCGACGCCGGAATGCCCGGGATCTCGGACCCAGGTTACCGACTCGTCCAAGCCTGCATCGAGTCGAATACCCCGCTCGAAATCCTCCCCGGCCCCTCCGCCGTGATCACTGCGCTCATCGGCTCAGGATTCCCCTGCCACGCATTTCACTTCGGCGGATTCCTCTCAGTGAAATCCGGCAAACGCCGCAGCGCCCTCACCGCCGCCCTCGAATCGGGCGAAACCGGCATTTTTTTCGAGTCCCCACACCGGATCGTTTCCACGCTGGAAATCCTTGCTGACATCGATCCATCCGCTCGCACCTGCGTCGCCCGCGAGTTGACCAAGAAATTTGAAACCTACCACCGAGGCACTGCCACCGAGGTGCTCGCACACTTCCAAGCCCACCCGCCGAAGGGCGAAATCGTGATCCTCGTTCATGCTGCGGATTGATCCCAACCTCACCGGACGCCCGATGGAATCGATGCGTGCCAAACCGCGATGCCTGAGGAATTTTCGAGCTTTGACATCAGGCAACCCATTGACACGGAATTACAGAGGGCGTAAGGAAAACGGCATGATTTTCGGTTGCCGTTTTCTCGTGCTCATGGCGGTGGTTTCATCGCTTGGATGCATGGGATTCCCTACCACCCCAGAGTGGCATCGGGCCTTGGACCGACACACCGACCAACTCGGCTATCGCAACTGGATCGTCGTCGCAGAAGCATCGTTCCCGGCGCAGAGCAGGCCTGGCATCCACCAAGTCAATGCCGCCGTCGACATCCCAGAGGCGCTCGACTACGTCCTCGGATCCCTTGAGCAAAAGGAAAATGTGAGACCGCGCCTCTATGTGCCTCGCGAACTCCGCTCGGTGGAGAATGACTACGCCCCTGGAATCGACTACTTCCGCAAACGCTTGGAGAATTCACTCCACGGCTATGAACCGACTGAACTCGAACAGCAATCGCTACTCACGCTCCTCGAGGACGCAAACCGCAGCTTCGATGTCTTGGTGATTCGCACCACCACTCCACTCCCTTACTCATCGGTCTTCATTGAACTGCAGCCTGGGTACTGGGATGCCGACGCGGAAAACCGACTCCGCGAAAAAATTGATCGCGAGCACACCGAAAAAAACGTGCGAGGCCGATAGATTCGTGCATCCTCCCGACATGAGCCGCAAGGACGAAGAACTCCGCCACGAACGCGAAGCCGCATGGATCGGCGACGCCGTCCTCGCCCTGTTTGCCCGACAATATGTGCTGCGAGAACGCAACGCCATGGATGGCGAATGGTTTACCCGCCTCACCTCTAACGATTTCCTCAGCGCATTCGGCAACCCAACAAGGGTCGAGGCCTCCATCGGCAAGCTCTACCGTGAAGGCGGACTCGACGCAGCCTTCGCTTGGATGGACGCCGAACTGATCCCGCTTTTCCGCAAACAAATCGCGAAAAAAAGTTAGAGCGGTCCAACGAATCCAGTGTTCGTGACGATCATCGACCGCAGCCTCAATCGATACCCTTGCGGATTGTTTCATCGCGTTCACCGAACACGATCATGCCACTGGTCGTTTGAAGCATGCTCACCACGCTGACGTCCACGGATGTACCAATCCGCGCCACCGCGTGATTCACCACCATCATGGTCCCATCCGGTAGATAGCCCACCGCCTGATGATCCTCTTTGCCCGTGCGCACCAATGCAATCCGCAACCGCTCTCCCACTGCGACCGATGGCTTAAGCGCATCACCAAGTTCGTGGATATTCAGCACGTCGAGACCTTGGATTTTTGCCACCTTGGCGAGATTGTCGTCGGCCGTCATGAGCCGCGCCCCTAACAAACGAGCGATCTCAATGAGCTGCTTGTTCAACGTTTCTACCTCGGCCTGAGCCGATGACTCATGAATCGAAATTTGAATATCGGGGGCATTTTGTAACTCCTCGAGCCGGTCCAACCCACGCTGCGCGCGGCGGCGGTCAAACTCGGAATCGGATCTCACCATCGCTTGCAGAGCGTCAAGCACAATGCGAGGCACGATGAGCCGACCAAACAAAAACCCCGAACGCAAAATCCCAAGCACCCGACCATCCATCACCGCCTCAGAATCCAAGACCACGGGCTGCCCCGATGATGAGTCTTGGCGGAACCTCACGTAGGGAATGATGAAGGCAAAATCATCGCGGTTACTTCGAAGCGCCAATACCGCCCCCAGAAAACCAAGGCTCGCGAACAGCGTCACATCGATCGTGAGACGCAAGGCATTCACCAACACATCAAGCTGCTCCGCCGTGGCACCTTTCTCGTTTTGCAATCGATCCCGAAACACCAATTCTAACAAACTGGAAATTTGGACCCGTGTGAGCAACCACGCACAAAACAACCCAACACCAAGACCGAAGCTCGCGGTTGAAAATCCCCGCAAGGTGAAACCTTTCATGAGGGTTTCGATCCAAATGAAAAATACCGCAACCCCAAGACCACCGAGCAGCCCAGTGACAATGGAAATATCGAGCGTGCCTCTAGTGCTCAGCACGATCGCCACACCTGCCGCTTCACAGATCAGCAGGTAGGTTAAACGAGCAATGTTGACTGAGGGATGAGATATCATCGAATTTTCTAACGCCTTACAACCCAAGTAGCACTCGCCCCTGCGAACGTACCAACAAGGACAAAACCATTTAATCTCAACTTAGCCTTGTTCGTCGGCGGTCATCTTGATGTCCGTCAATGCAGCAATGAAATCCCCCAAGATTTCGGCAGGAACCATGATGGTATCGCGGTTGCCGCCAACGTCTTCGGTGATCTTCACGACCATCCCCCGTGCGTTCTGCTTGAGATCGAGATAAAAGGTCTTTCGATCCGCGAGAATTTTTTCTGTGTGTAACAAGTCGGTATTCACCTTGGTTTTAGTTTGGTTGAACCTATCTCGAGAAGTGGAATCTCCGGCGGAATCGCTGTCAATGGAATTCCTTGACCACAACCGGTTGGCAATGTGCCATGCACATGCTGATGACGACTCCGTGCCATGCGTGATTTTCTTCCGATCGACCGACCCGCGTGGGTGCTCGCGCCCATGCAGGACGTCACGGACCTGCCGTTCATGCGAATCATTGCCCGTCGTGGCGCACCCGACTGGTTCGTCACCGAGTATTTCCGAGTCCACCCAGATTCCTGCCTCAACCGCTACATTCTGCGGTCGATCGATGAAAATCAGACGGGCCGCCCGGTTTTTGCGCAAATGATCGGCCGGGATCTACCCAGCCTCATCCGCTCCGCCAAGGAACTGGCAAAGCATGACATCGCCGGCATCGATCTCAATCTCGGCTGCCCAGCACCCATCGTTTGTCGCAAGGACGCTGGTGGTGGATTGTTGCGAAACCCGGAAACCGTCAACCAATTGATCGGCTCGCTGCGCGAGGCCATCCCTGGCAGATTCACGGTCAAAACCCGCGTCGGCTACCACTCGGAAGATGAATTCCCGAAATTACTCGAAATTTTCCGCAGTCACTCCATCGATGGGCTTTCCATCCATGGCCGCACGGTGGTGGAACGCTACCAAACGCCCGTACACCCCGATTGCGTGCAACTGGCCGTGAAGACCATGCCCTGCCCTGTGATCGCCAATGGTAACGTGGTGGATGTCTCAACCGCCCAATCGTACCTCGCACAAACCGCCGCCGCAGGGCTCATGATCGGCCGCGGTGCGATTCGCAACCCATGGCTTTTCTCGCAACTGCAATCAGCGTTCAACTCAACTCCAGTCTTCACCCCCACCTACCGCGACCTCTGGGAATACGTACTCGAGCTTTACGACGAGATCGCCCGCGAGACGGCAAAATTCAATCCCCTCGCCCACGTCCAACGGATGAAGAAAACCCTCGCCTACATCAGCCACGGGCTTGAAGGCGATTTCGAATACGACATGCGCCGCGCAAGGACTCCAGAGGATTTCCAGGAAATTTGTCGCAAGCACCTCGACCATGACCTCCCGATTCCCGCAAAGCCGCCAGTAGGATCAAAGCTGTTCTGCGGATTCGAAGCGCTCACTTTGATCTAACGAGAATTCTAACAGAAAATCAATGCGCGGGGCCTTGATGATCTTGTATGTATTCCTGCTTGAGTCCGAGGGCCTCAGGGGCATGGAGCACCAGCATCTTCATGCGGATGTCCGCTGGCACGCTCGCGCGGGTCGCCTTGGAGACAATCACCATCAGCCCGATCGCCAATGGCACCGTCCAGATCGCGGGTTGCTCGCAAAGAATGCGTAATAGCGGGTGGGCCGCCCAGAAGTGATTGAGAGGCGCAAAGCCTGCGAAGACCTTGCCCATTGGTCCCTTGTCGAGCGAGAGGTTGCTGACGTTCGTCGCTGCCGCCGCCAGCAGCGCACAGAGCCCACCCGTGAGCATGCCCGTGGCCGCACCCCTCATGGTCATGCCACGCCACCAGACGCTCATAAACAGCAGCGGGAAATAACTGGCGGCCGCGATGGCGAAAGCCTGCCCCACCATGAAGTTGATTTCTAACGGCTCCACAAAACATCCAAGCACCACCGAGATGCTACCGATGAGCACCGCGCACCACTTGAACATTCGCATGCGTTGCCCAGGAGTGGAATTGGGCCGGATCATCCGCCCGTAAACATCATGCGCAAGCGCACCGGTCATCGAAACTAACAAACCCGAAAACGTGCTCATGAATGCCGCGAATGCACCCGCGCAAGTGATGCCGCTCAGGATGGACCCTAACACGCCATACTTCTGCGTAATCAGCGTGGGAAGCCGGAGAACCACGGCATCCGTCCCCTTCACCCCAGCGAGCCCAGTGTAGAGTTCTGGCATGAGGTTTCTTCCCATCACGCCAAACACTGGTGGGAAAACATAGAACACGCCAATGAGGATCATCACCCACATCGTGGTTTTCTTTGCAGCGACTCCATCAGGGTTTGTATAGAAACGGACCAAAATGTGCGGCAATCCAGCCGTGCCACACACCAACGCGACGATGAGTGAAAACGTGTAAATCAACGAGTATGGCTTTTTATTGTGATCCAGGAAGCCCATACGCTCGCCCTCGGGAAGCGCATCCGCCGCGGCCTTAACGGCTTTGGTCGTCAGCGGCCCGAATGGTGCCAACCAAGCATCATCCTTCGGTGCTTTTTCAGGAAGAGCACGGCGTTGCGTCATCAAAGCATCCGCCGATTGGACCAGCGCAGGTTTTGCAGAAGCCTCCGCCGCAGATTGGTTCAGCGAAAGGTTTTTCCCATAGCCGCCAAATACCGAGATCAACACAAAAACCGGGGCTGAGATCGCGAACATTTTGATCCAGTACTGAACTGCCTGAATCAAAGTAATCCCCTTCATCCCGCCAAGTGCGACATTGAGGGTGATGACCGCCCCTACCACCACCACACCCACCCAGTATGGTAAGCCAGGCAAGATGTAGGAAAGCGCAGTGCCCGCGCCTTTCATCTGTGGCATCGTATAGAAGAAGCCAATGAACAGAACAAAACACACCGCAATCCGGCGGAAAAGGGGTGAATCAAACCGACCTTCGGCAAAGTCAGGAATGGTATACGCACCAAACCGCCGCAGCGGCCCAGCAATGAACAACAACAAAAATAAATAGCCACACGCATAACACACCGGATACCAAAGTGCATCATAGCCCGACGACATCACCATCCCCGCGATGCCCATGAAACTCGCTGCACTCAAGTACTCGCCCGAAATCGCGGAGGCATTCCAACCCACGGATACCGAACGACCCGCAACGAAGAAGTCGGATGCCGACTTCGATCCCTTGGCCGAGCGAAAACCCATCCAAAGCGTGATGACAACCGTGATGCCCGCAAGGGCGAGGATCCATGGATCAATTTGAGAAAAGTTCATAACCATTAGAAATTTAAGAATTCAGACGATTGCCCTCCTCGGCATTGCGAACCTCGGCCTCTTCAAGAGCCATCGAGCGAGTGATGAAAACCCGCGCAATGATCCAGACGTATGGGAAAAATAAAATCCCCAGAACCAACCAGCTTAGTGTGAAGCCACCCACACGGAGCGCCATCATCTCTGGAGCAAGATAATTCAGCAGTGGCATTCCAAATAGCAGCAAGAGAAATGCTGCCGCACATGAGATGGATAACTGGAGTTGGCGCTTCATCAATCCATGAAGAAACTCCTCACGATGGATGAAATCATTTTCCTTCGTTTGATCTAGGGACATACGGTGGGTTTGTTGGATTTTCCACACCGACTGTTGCCGATGGGGACTCCAGAGAACAAGAATCACGGGGCAATTCGTCAAGAACCTTTTCCCAGCAGATCAGCGATCTACGATTTTACAAAATCCACACAATCCGCTGCACGGAGTGACTTCATCGTTTCAAACTCAGGAATTTCGACTAACATCACCGCATGTCGCTGCTTGAACCATTTCTGGAACCCTCCACCGTCTCGCTGAAAATCTGCGGTGTGACCACGGCTCACGACGCCGAACGGTTGGTCGAAATGGGCCTTGACGCTCTTGGCGTGAACTTCTGGCCAAAGTCAAAACGCTACCTCGCCCCAAAAAATGCCTCATGGCTTCTCGGCTTGAGCGGCAAGATCCTGCGTGTCGGCGTCTTTGTGAACGAATCCCCCGCCCTTCCCATCCAGCTGTTTCATGACGGACTCATCGACGTTGTCCAACTTCATGGCGATGAAACACCCGAGGACGCTGCGCCATTTAGAGATGCGGGCATCCCATTCATCAAAGCGATCGGCGTAAAATCCCTGAACGATCTCGCTCGTGCCACCGATTTCGGTGCATCGGCAATCTTACTCGACGCTCACGCACCAGGGATCTATGGCGGAACGGGCGAGGTGTTTGACTGGGAGGTCGCCTCAGACTTCCGGAGACAGCACCCATCGTTGCCCATCATCCTCGCTGGCGGGATCGTTCCCGAAAACGCAGGGCTCGCGGCAATGAGCGTAAATCCCGCAGCCCTCGACATCGCTTCCGGCGCAGAGACTTCGCCAGGGATCAAAGATTTTGAAAAAGTTGCGGATTTTCTAACAGCACTGCATCGCTAACTGAAATGTTGACGGACTCCCACTGCCACCTCGCATCGCACCGATTTTCGCCTGATGAAATCCCGGAGATTCTCTCTCGCGCACGCGCCTCGCAGGTGATCCAGATGATTTCACTCGCCACACGGCTTGATGACATCGACGTCAACCTCACGCTCGCAAGCCACCCCGAGATTCACACCTGCATCGGCATCCACCCCTGCGATGTCCACCAAGCACCGGACGATGCCGTTTCGCAAATCGCAAAACACGTGACTGATCCAAGAGTCTGCGGCATCGGCGAAACGGGTCTCGATTACTACCACGCATCGCCCGAAGGTTGGACTGACGCCGATTTCCGCAAGCGCCAGCAACGATTCCTCCACGAACACTTCGAACTCGCGGCCCAGGCGAAGCTCAATCTGGTCATTCACACGAGGGATCTCGAAGGCAGCGCTTCATTCGAAGATGCACTCGCGATCTACCAAGAATACCATCAGCGCACCCGCGCAGTCTTCCACTGCTTCATCGGCCCATGGGAAAATGCCAACCGCGTGCTTGCTCTCGGCGGTATCGTTTCATTCGGCGGAGTCGCCACCTTCAAAAGCGCACATGAAGTTCGCGCAACCGCGAAACAATGCCCAGCAGGACATTTCATGATCGAGACCGATTCTCCCTACCTCGCGCCGGAACCCAACCGCGGAAAGCGCAACGAACCATCCTTCGTCCGTCATACCGCGGCAGCACTCGCTACCCTCCGCGGCGAGTCTCTCGAAGAACTTGCCCTGCACACCCAAGAGGTCGCCAACCAATTTTTCCGCCTCAGACCCAAAATCGATTGAATCGATTTTGATTTCCATGACGCTGTTACTCATGCAAGGACACCTCACATCTGTTCTTCACAAACTCATCCAAACACCCTATACCCGATTCATGACTCCTTTACGAATCATCGCTCCATCACTTCTCGCCGTTGCACTGGTCTCCTGCGCATCCAACTCAAACACTACGACCGCCGTGGCCGCCCCAACCAGCACCTCGGTTGCAGATTCAGCCAATCCGGTTTATGATACCCCCGCAGCTTATCAAGAGGCTGGCTCGCCTACCACGGGCACCCCAAGCATCGACCCCACCGCCGTCGACCCAACCGCCGCAGACCCAACCACCCCCACCTCGCCGACAAGCGCGGCACCATCGAATGGCGCAGCAATCATCCACACGGTCGTCGCAGGCGATACGCTCTCTGGCATTAGTAAAAAATACAAAGTGCCTGCCGCAGCGATCAAACAAGCCAATCACATGACCAAAGATATCGTTATCCTCGGACGTAAGATGGTCATCCCGCCTGTTCATTGATTCGACTCCCCGCCGCCGCGCGACATGGTGCTCACGGCGGCCAACTCTCATCTCATGCGCGCTCACACGGTAGCCTACCTCCTTTGCGCGCTCGGCGCATCGGCACTCGCCGAATCCGAACTAACCCCTGCCGCCCCCAAAGCCCAAGAGCCTAACAAAAAAGAAGCGGCGCTCGATCACTTGCTTTCCGAACGCACCTCTGACAGCGCGATGGATGCCGCGATCCATGAGGCACGCGAGCGCGGGATCAGTGACCAGACGATCCTCGAAGCACGCTTCCTCTACCATGTCGACCGAAACGAGGACGATGCCATCGCCAACATGCTCCCTGAGTTCGAAAAACAGGCCGAACGCTTTAAGGTCGAGGACTCGGCAATATTTAGCACCAAGGAAGATTGGCTAGCCGTATCCGAATATGTCGATGCCATCGCCTCTCTGAAAAAAGGCGACAAGAGCGGATTCAAGAAACACATCACCGAGGCGTTCTGGCTAAGCCCCAGACAAGCATCTGCATTTGCGCCACACATCGACCGTATGCGCTTGGAGGAAGCCATGTCGCAGATCCACCTCGATTTCGAAACCAAATTACTCGCGCTCACCGACGATCAAACAGTGACGCTTAAGGACCTCATCGCAGACCACAAGGCGATGATCATCCACTTCTGGTCACCCGCTAACCACGACTGCGTCGACAGCCTCCCCGACTTTGCGGTCACCGCAAAAAAACTCAGCGAACAAGGAATCGCGATGGTCTCACTCGTTCCAAACACCCCCCCAGAAATTCTAGCCGAAGCCAAAAAAGCGATCGAACCACTCCGCGAGAAACGTTTGGGCGCCTGGCTCGTCGACGACCTGCCCCGCGACGACGGGGTCAGCCTCCGCCACCGAGAACCCGGAGAGGTGGCTGTAGACCGTGTAGAACCGGTCG
>CAILVZ010000390.1 GCA_903837825.1 Akkermansiaceae bacterium
ATTACCGTGAAATACTCGCGCTGGTGAGGGAAAAGCTCGGAAAGATCAAAGAGCTTGTGCCGGGCTCCGAAGGTCGCGGGTATGAGATCGTCGGCTTCGGCTGGCACCAGGGCTGGAACGACCGCATCAATGCCGCCTACACCGCCCAGTACGAAACCAACCTAACCAATCTAATCAAGGACCTCCGCACTGAGTTTCAAGCGCCAAACCTGCGTGTTTCCATCGGCGTCACTGGCATGGCCAACGCCAATGCTAGCAGCAACTCGCTAAAACTCATCGCAGCCCAAATGAATGTTGCCAACCCAACCCTTCACCCAGAGTTCGCGGGCACGGTCGCCAGCGTAGACACCCGCCCCTTTGATTACGGCACTCTGTTAGGATCAAGCGATGAAGGGTACCACTGGAACTGGAGTGCTGAGAGCTATTACAATATCGGCGACAGCATGGGCAAGGCGATGATGTCGATCCTGCCATCGCTCAGTTCCGCAAATCAAATCCTGACCTTTGGGATGCCTAATCAAACCCAAGCAACCATCTCAGGCACCAACATCACCCTAACCGTCGCCTCAGACACCAACCTGGCCACGCTTTCACCCGAATTCACCCTATCGCCAAACGCCACTGCCACACCGGTCTCTGGAAGCATGAGGGATTTCACCACTCCCCAAACCTACACCATCACAGCACAAAATGGTGCCGTTCAAACCTACACGGTGACTGCCACTCTGAACAGTTCCTATTCGACTTGGGCAAGCGCAACATCCCAAGGTCTCTCCCGCGGTGTAAATGATGGGCTAATGGATGATCCAGATCACGATGGCATCCCTAACCTCACCGAATTTGTGTTAGCAGGAGCACCGAAGACATCATCACTTTCCATCCTTCCTCAAATGGCTCGTTCCGGCGATAGTTGGTTTTTCAACTATGACCGCAATCCTCTTTCATCTCCCCCCGCAACGAGCCAAGTGGTAGAATATGGAAGCGATCTCATTGGCTGGACGCCCATCACCATTCCCGCCACTAGCAACGACCAAGTGACCATCACACCCACCAGCACCCTTGACCACGTTAGCGTCAAAATCCCGAACGCTGGAAACAGATCTTTTGCACGCCTGAAAATCACTCCCTAAACTCACTCAATTCACCCACCAATCCATCATGACCAACCTCACAAAATTCTGCCGCCTTGGGCATTTGGTTCCCACCTTGCTTCTTACACTCGCGCTGCCCGATGGCTTGGTAATTGCCGCGGTCTCTCCGCCAGATCTGCTCATCGATAACACCAAGGTGGATCGGGAACTCACTTACAACCTCGGTGCCACTGGCATGCGTGGTTGGATTTACACCAAACCAGCGGAGTATTTAGACAGTGTCCAAGGACGAACCACCACCGCGAGTCGGCAGATACTCGTAACCCATGTGGGCGCAAAGTCCCCTGCCGATGGTGTGATGCAGGTGAACGACATCATTTTGGGCGTCGGCGGCAAACTGTTTACAGATGATGCACGCAAGAGCATCGCCCTAGCCATCCAAGAAGCGGAGCAGGAAAACCATGGTGGCATTCTGAACCTCACCCTATCGAGAGCGGGAAAAAAACAGGAAGTCCGCCTCAAACTTCGAGTCATGGGGACATACAGCGCTACAGCACCCTTCAACTGCCCAAAGTCGAAAAAGATTTTCGAGGAAGCCTGCAAAGTCTTGGAGCGGGAGCCCATGAGCAACAACTGGAACGGTGCGATCAATGGACTCGCCCTGCTCTCAACCGGCAATCCCGAATACCTACCGAAGCTGCAAAAATACGCGAGAGCACTCGCTTCTAGCGAGAAAACAAAAAACATGGTCACGTGGCAATGGGGCTACTGCGATCTATTCCTCTGCGAATACTACCTCGCCACGAATGACAAGGAGGTTCTGCCAAGCATCAACGACTACACCACCACGCTCGCTAAAGGCCAAAGCATGTATGGCACATTCGGCCACGGCATCGCCGACCTAACCAAGAATGGTGAACTTCATGGCTCAATTCCACCCTATGGCCCAGTCAATGCCGCCGGATTGATTGGCAACCTCGCGATTGTGATCGGCAAAAAATGCGGGGTGAATGATCCGGAAGTCGATGCCGCGATCGAACGAGGATCTAACTTTTTTAGTTATTACGTCGACAAGGGAGCGATTCCCTATGGCGAACATGCGCCATGGCTTTATCACGAAAATAATGGTAAGAACTCGATGGCCGCTGTGATGTTTGGCCTGCAGCCAACCAAAACCACCGAGGCTGCCTACTATGCGAAAATGGCTACCGCAGGTTACTCCAATCGCCAGTACGGTCACACCGGCCAAGGATTCAGCTACCTCTGGGGTGCCCTCGGTGCAAATGTGGGTGGCCCACGAGCCTTAGGCGCATTCTTCAAAGAAATTTCATGGCATCTCGACCTCGCACGGCGCTGCGATGGATCATTCACCTACGACGGACACGAGCAATACGGCCCCGGATCGACCGATGATAATACCTACTATGGAGATAGTAGTTATTCGGGGTTAAGCCCAGCGGCGACCCACGTACTGACCTACTCACTACCTCTCAAAAAGCTTTATATCACTGGGAAAACCGCGAACCCAGCAAACGCCCTTAGCCGTGAAGACGTGGACCAGTCCATCGCCGCAGGACGCTTTGATCTCGACCGCAAGGCGATGACTCCTAAGCAACTGGTATCTGCATTTCAGAACTGGTCACCTGTCGTTCGCAGCTGGGCAGCGGAGGAGCTTGCAAAACATCCCGAAGCCAAATCGATGGTGAATGAGCTAGTTCTGATGGCGGAGGGTAAGGATGCACACTCCAGACAAGGCGCCTGTGAGACACTCGGACACCTGAAGGCTCCAGAAGCATTGCCTGTTCTTGTCCGCTTACTTACCCATGAAGATCGTTGGCTCCGAGTGAAGGCTGCCAATGCGTTGAAAAATATGGGCGATGTTGCCAAGCCCGTTATTCCAAACATGTTAGACGCGATGGCGAACACCGCAGAACCTCTTGAGCCAGTCGCTTGGGAAGATCCAATCCAAATCACTCAAGGCGAACTTGCGGCAGCTCTCTTCGGTGGCCTGATCAAGAAATCCATCGAAGACGTCGATCGCAAGAAGCTCTATCCAGCCATTCAGGCGGTCGCAAACAACCCCGATGGCATGGCACGCGCAACGTTGAAAGGAACCTTCGAAAAACAACTCACGCTTGAAGATGTTGAGGCACTCGCGCCAGACCTTCTCACCGCCGTCGAAACCCGCTGCCCAGCGGATACGATGTTTGGAAATGACATCCGGATGGGTGCATTTAGGGCGCTCACGAAATATCATTTCAAAGAGGGAATCGCCGCAGGCATCGTCTTTGTGAACACCCAGGGCGGACATGGCAGCGAAAGCCGCACAGGAGAAATCATGAAGGAAATCGCAAGTTATGGATCTGCAGCGCGCGAAGCCATCCCTGAATTGCAAAAGGTCCTCGCTCGTTTTACCAAAAAAATCGGCAAGGACAACTTCCCAGCAGAACTCAACAAACGAAGAATCAGCGCAGTGGAAGATGCGATCAAATCGATTGAGGCCGCCACGGATCACCCCGAGATCCGCACCTTCCCCTTGGCCAAAACACCCCAAGCCCCGAAATCAGAGTAATGATTCACTGAACCCCAGTGGTATTGCATCGCCATGGGTCATTTGAAGCGGCTTCAACCAACGCCCAGCACCGATGAAACGTTCGAACTTTTTTCTGTTAGCACTGGCGGTGCTGGCGCCACCCGTTCTCTCGAACGTTACATGTGGTCAAACGATCCCACCAAACCCCTACTCAGGCTGGCAAAAATCTGGCGAGATCCACATGGTCACAACGCCCGACGGCGCAGACCTCCCGACGGCGGCTGTCCTTGATGGATTTCCATTGTTAGTTCGCTTGAACAAGGAATGGTTCGACTTTTCCCAAGCAAAACCTGACGGCGCAGACGTCCGATTTTCAGATGCATCAGGTTTGCCGTTGCCCTATCAGGTTGAGGAGTGGAATCCCAAAGATGGAACAGCAGCCATTTGGGTGCAAATCCCCCACATCGAAGGAAACCGCACACAACCATTCCACCTTCATTGGGGCAAGGCCGATGCATCGAGCGAGTCGAATGGACAAGCGGTCTTCAATGCATCGAATGGTTACCTCAGCGTCTTCCATATGTCTGAGCCCATTAAAGATGAGATTGGAACGCTCACAACAAAAGACCTCAACACCTCGAGCTCGCAAGGAATGATCGGCTCGGCGCGACATTTGGATGCTGGCCAAGGGATTTCTGGTGGAAAAAACGTCACCTCCTACCCCACCGAAGCAAGCCCATTCTCGTCCGAAGCCTGGTTTAAAGCTGATCGCGTCAACTCGGTGATTGTCGGTTGGGGGAATGAAAAAGGCGAATCACCCAAAGCCGTGGCACAGATCCGAAGCCCTTCGCACATTCGATTTGGCGCGGATGGCTCGAGTAAGCTCGCTCTATCAAAATGGACTCATGTGTTCGGAACCTATAGCGATGGCGAGCTGAAAGTCTATCTCAACGGCCGCTTGGATGGTTCAAAAAAACAAAAATTGCAAATCAAGAGCCCGGCGAACTTTTCGATCGGCGGCTGGAACAACGAGTATCGATTCATCGGCGACATCGATGAAGTACGCATCTCAAATGTCGCGCGCTCGCCCGATTGGATCAAGCTGCAGTATGAAAATCAAAAACCTCAGCAAACCCTAGTCGGCCCGATCGTCCAGCTTGGAAACGCCTTTGAG
>CAILVZ010000391.1 GCA_903837825.1 Akkermansiaceae bacterium
GAATGTGTTGGCGGGTGCGTCTCGGAAGGTATTCCTGTTTTCTAGCATCAATACGCTGCTCTCGGAATCAATAATTTCAAACAATCAGCTGTTAGAATCACTGCGCTCCCCGAGTCACGGTGGGTTGACAGTATCACAAAAAACCCCGGCCGCTTGGAGGCAGGCCGGGGCTTTTGTTGATTTGTTTTCGCTAACGGGATTAGGCGGTTGCCACGTCCTCGTCGTCCTCGAAGGTTTCCTTGACTGGAAGGATCGGCTCTGGCTCCTCGACGGTGAACTCGAACTCCGCCTCGCGGTGGTGATAGAATCCAGTGCCGGCAGGGATCAGGTGACCCATGATCACGTTTTCCTTGAAGCCGCTGAGGTAGTCGACGCGTCCGAGAGTCGCTGCTTCGGTCAGGACACGAGTGGTGTCTTGGAAGGAAGCTGCGGAGATGAACGAGTCGGTTTCCAGCGAGGCCTTGGTGATGCCCAAAAGGACAGGCTCGCCTTCGGCAGGCTTGCCACCATTCGCGATGATTTCCGCGTTGATGCGCTTGAAGTTCGAGCGGTCCACTTGGTCACCCCAGAGGTATTGATCGGCATCGCCCGGATCGGTGACCTTCACCTTGCGGAGCATTTGACGAACGATGACCTCGATGTGCTTGTCGTTGATTTCCACGCCTTGGACGCGGTAAACCGATTGCACCTCGTTGACCAAGTGCTCTTGGAGTTCTTGAGCACCGCAAGCTTCGAGCAAATCTTCCGGCGACACGGGGCCTTCGGTGATTTGGTCGCCGCGTTTGACGATGTCGCCTTCGGTGACCACGATGTGCTTGCCCATCGGGACCAAGTGATCGACTTGTTCGCCCGTTTCTGCGTGAGTGATGATGACCTTCTTCTTGCCACGGACATTGCCGCCGTAAGAGATGCTGCCTTCGATCTTGGCGATGACGCATGCATCCTTCGGCTTACGAGCTTCGAAAAGCTCGGCCACCCGTGGAAGACCACCGGTGATGTCCTTGGTGCGAGCCACCTTACGTGGAGTCTTCGCGATCTGCGTACCCGCGGTGATGACTTGGCCTTCCTTGACGGAAAGGTGAGCGCCGACCGGGATCGAGTAGCTTGCTTTGACCTCTTTGGTCTTCTCGTCGATGATGACCACTTGCGGGTGGAGGTCCTCCTTGTGCTCGGTGACGACCATTCCCTTTTTGCCGGTTTCCTTGTCGGTCTCGTTGGTCACGGTGATACCGGAGATCATGTCGCGAAGTTCGACCTTACCATTTTTCTCGGTAAGAATCGGCACGTTGTATGGATCCCAGGTGACCACGGTATCGCCCTTCTTGACGTCCTCACCATCCTTCACGGAGATGACGGAACCGATGACGATCATGTGACTTTCCAGTTCAAGCCCGGCGCTGTCGCGGATCGAAATGGTGCTGTTCTTGTTGAGCACGACCCAGTGGCCATCGACGTCTTGCACCGTGCGCATGTCCTTGTAGACGATGCGTCCGCTGTTCTTCGCCTTGATGATCGGCTGTTTGAATGTCGCGGCGGCCACACCACCGACGTGGAAGGTCCGCATGGTGAGCTGAGTTCCGGGTTCGCCGATTGACTGAGCCGCGATGATGCCGACCGCTTCACCGATCTTCACGGGAAGTCCGGTGGCGAGGTTGAGGCCGTAGCAATTGGCACAGCATCCACGCTCCGCTTCACAAGTGAGAACCGAACGGATCTTCAGTTTGAGAACGCCGATGTTTTCGATCGAGCGGGCTTGGACTTCGTTGATGACGTCATCGACTTCAACTAGGATGCTGCCGGTTACGGGATCCTTGATTTGCTCACAGGAAACACGGCCGTAGATCCGAGTGGAAAGCGAGGCCGACTCTTCGTCACCGTCATAAATCGCGGCGACGGTGATGCCGTTCGCGGTTCCGCAATCCTGCTTGAACACGATCACATCTTGGGCCACGTCCACCAGTTTCCGAGTCATGTATCCGGAGTCCGCCGTTTTCAGAGCGGTATCGGAGAGACCTTTACGAGCACCGTGAGTGGAGATGAAATACTCAAGCACCGAGAGACCTTCGCGGAAGTTCGAGATGATCGGGCGTTCGATGATTTCGCCAGATGGCTTGGCCATCAGACCGCGCATACCGCCGAGCTGTTTGATCTGGGACTTGTTACCCCGAGCGCCGGAATCAACCATCATGAACAACGGCGATGCCTTTTTCTTGCCCTCGTTGTGTTCAATTTTCCGATAGAGCGCGTTCGCGATCGTGTCAGTGGCTTGGGTCCAAACGTCCACGACCTTCTGGTAGCGTTCGCCGTCAGTGATGACACCGTTGCGGTATTGCTTGGTGACCTTTTCGACTTCTTCGTAAGCCTTGGCGATGACCTCGGTCTTCTCTTCAGGGATGACCATGTCGACGATTCCGATCGAAGTCCCGGAACGGGTTGCTTCACGGAAGCCGAGGTTTTTGAGTTCGTCGAGAACCCGCACGGTTTCCGGCTTGCCGGAAACTTGGTAGCAGCGCCAGATGATATCACCGATTTGCTTCTTGCCCACGTTGTGGTTGATGAAGCCGACGCCTGCAGGCCAGATTTCATTGAAGCGAACGCGGCCTGGGGTGGTCTCGATGATTTTCCCTTGGCGGAGTGCCTGCTCAAGCGGTGTTAGATCTTTGAGATCCTTGTCGGTTAGATCTTCACCCTTGTAGCCGTAGACCGTGTTCTTGCCGTGGTCGGGGTTACGGATGCGGATCCACTGGTGATAGTCGATCTTGTCGGACGCGAGTGCGAACTCGACCTCAGATGCGTTTTCAAAGAGTGGCATGTGCTCCTCTTTTTCACGATCCTTCTGGGTGCGAATGCCGGCCCAGGTGAGGTAATAGGTTCCGAGAATGATATCCTGAGTCGGGACGGTCACTGGACGACCCGAAGCAGGCGAAAAGATGTTGTTCGGCGCGAGCATCAGCTGGCGGCACTCCATCTGGGCCTCGATCGAGAGCGGAACGTGAACGGCCATTTGGTCACCGTCGAAGTCCGCGTTGTATGCGGTACAAACGAGCGGGTGAACGCGGATGGCCTCACCTTCGATGAGCTTTGGCTCGAACGCTTGGATCGAGAGACGGTGAAGCGTCGGAGCGCGGTTGAGAAGGATCGGGTGACCCTTCGTGACTTCCGCAAGGATATCCCAGACTTCGGTCGTCTTGCGATCGATCATCTTCTTAGCCGAGCGCACGGTGTGGCAGTAGCCAAGCTCCTTGAGGCGACGGATGATGAAGGGTTCGAACAAGGTGAGAGCCATCTTCTTGGGAAGACCGCACTGACCGAGCTTAAGATCCGGACCGACGACGATGACCGAGCGGCCAGAGTAGTCGACGCGTTTTCCAAGAAGGTTTTGACGGAAACGTCCACCTTTACCCTTGAGCATGTCGCTGAGGGACTTGAGTGGGCGGTTCCCTGCGCCAGTCACGGCACGGCCGTGGCGGCCGTTGTCGAAGAGCGCATCGACCGCTTCCTGAAGCATCCGCTTTTCGTTGCGGATGATGACCTCTGGCGTCTTGAGAAGTAGGAGGTTCTTGAGGCGGTTGTTGCGGTTGATGACGCGGCGATAGAGGTCGTTGAGGTCCGAGGTCGCAAAGCGGCCGCCTTCGAGTGGCACCAACGGACGCAAGTCTGGAGGAATCACCGGAAGAACCGTTTGGATCATCCACTCAGGGCGTGACCTCGACTGGAGGAAACCTTGGGTGATCTTCAGACGCTTCGAGAGCTTCTTTTTATTTTGCTTCGAGCGGGTCGTTCCCAACTCTTCTTCGAGTTCCACAATGAGGGAAGCAAGGTCGCACTGCCGGAGCAATTCCATGATGGCCTCGGCACCCATGCCGGCTTGGAACGATCCGTCGCCGTATTCGTCCTCGTATTCACGAAGTTGAATCTCGGTGAGCAAATCACCCGACTTCAACGGCGTATTGCCAGGCTCGGTCACGATGTAATCTTCATAGTAGATCACACGCTCCAACTCACGGGCACTCAAGTCGAGCATGAGCCCGATGCGCGATGGCATGCACTTGTAGAACCAGATGTGAGAAACAGGGACCGCCAGTTCGATGTGGCCCATGCGCTCGCGACGGACGCGGCTCAAGGTGACTTCCACGCCGCAACGGTCGCAGATCACGCCCTTGTGCTTGATGCGCTTGTATTTGCCGCAGGCGCATTCCCAGTCACGGGTGGGTCCGAAGATCCGCTCGCAGAAAAGGCCGCCTTTTTCCGGCTTAAACGTCCGGTAGTTGATCGTCTCGGGGTTCTTCACTTCGCCCTTGGACCAGGAGCGAATGATGTCTGGCGAGGCGACGGTGATCGAGACTTGGTCAAAAGCCTCTGGGCGCTCGTCCACGCCAAATAGTTCGCGAAGGTTGGTATCGACACTCATGTTGTTAGTAACGGTTTAGGTGTTGGTTAGGGTTCGCGTTTAAAATTACAGGGTAAGATCATCCAAGGAGTAGTCGTCCAAGCCACCGGTCATGCCGGAGCCATGGGTGGAACCCTTGCGGCCCGGACGGACGTCGAGGCCGAGCGATTGCATTTCCTTGATGAGAACATTGAACGATTCGGGTGTGCCCGCCTCGAGGTTGTTGTCGCCTTTGACGATCGCTTCGTAGATCCGGGTGCGGCCTTGCACGTCGTCCGACTTGACCGTGAGGAGTTCCTGCAGGGTGTAAGCGGCGCCGTACGCTTCGAGCGCCCAGACTTCCATTTCCCCGAAGCGCTGACCACCGTATTGCGCCTTACCACCGAGCGGCTGCTGGGTGACGAGCGAGTAGGGGCCGACGGCACGGGCGTGGATCTTATCCGCGACCAAGTGACCTAGCTTCAGGATGTAAATCATGCCGACCACGACTGGGTTGTGGAATGCCTCGCCGGTGCGACCGTCATAGAGGGTCGATTTGCCACCGGTGGTGCCGTCCTTGCCGTCGCCGATCCAGGTGTAACCGCGGCCTTCTTTCTCGCCGGGTTTGCGCTCACGGAGTTCGCCGTTGTCACCGATGAATTTCACACCGTCAACCTTCTTGGCCTTGGACATGAAGTCCCAGATGACCTCTTCCTTGATGCCGTCGAAGATCGGTGTCGCCACCTTGAATCCGAGGGCTTTGGCCGCGACGCCAAGGTGAGTCTCAAGCACCTGCCCGACGTTCATCCGCGATGGCACGCCGAGTGGGTTGAGGCAGATGTCGACCGGCGTTCCGTCGTGAAGGAATGGCATGTCCTCCTCGGGAACGATGGTGGCAACAACCCCCTTGTTTCCGTGGCGACCGGCCATTTTATCTCCAACGGAGAGCTTACGCTTGGCGGCGATGAACACCTTCACTTCTTTGATCACGCCTGGATCCACTTCGTCTCCCGACTCGAGCGAATCGAGCTTGCGCTCGCGCTCGGTATCAAGTTCTTGGAAGCGACCTTCAAACGACCCGATGATTTCCAAAATCTTGTTACGGATCGGCGAAGGATCGATTTCGATGTGGTCATGAACCGAAGCGAGCTTGCGGAGAAGCGTCTTCGTGATCTTGCGATTGGCAGGAATGATGATCTCGCCGGTTTGTGCGTTGACCACATCGAGCGGAATTTTTTCTCCTAACAGGATGTCGGAGAGGCGCTCGGTGAGGTCGTCGGTGAGCTTGTCCGCACGCTTCTTGTGCTCGTCGTTGATCTTCTTGAGCGTTTTCTTCAACTCAACTGGATCGACTTTTTCAGCGCGCTTCTTGGCGAATCCGCTTTGCGAGACACGCACGTCTTGAACGATGCCCACGCAGCCCGATGGCACGCGAAGCGAGGTGTCTTTCACATCGGCAGCCTTCTCGCCGAAGATCGCGCGGAGCAGACGCTCCTCGGGTGCGAGTTCGGTTTCCGACTTCGGAGTGATCTTGCCGACGAGAATATCGCCAGGCTTCACTTCGGCTCCGATGCGGATGATGCCGTCGTGGTCGAGGTTGCGCAGGGCATCCTCACCGACATTTGGAATGTCACGAGTGATTTCTTCAGGGCCGAGCTTCGTGTCACGAGCGGCAACGTCGAATTCCGAGATATGGATCGAAGTGTAAACGTCGTCTTTCACCACGCGCTCCGAGATGACGATGGCGTCTTCGAAGTTGTAGCCGTTCCAAGGCATGAAGGCCACGAGGACGTTGCGACCGATGGCGAGTTCGCCGTCTTCCGTATTGGGCCCATCCGCAAGCACTTGGCCTTTTTTGATTTTCTGGCCAAGTTTGACGATCGGCTTTTGGTTGATGCAAGTGCCAGCGTTTGAGCGCATGAACTTCCGCAATGGATAGGCCATGATGCCTTTTTCCACATTGGTCTTCACCGACTCCGCCTCGCTGAGGAATTTTTCCTCTGAGACTGGGAGCTTACCATCTGGGGTGGTGACGATGATTTCCGCGGTAGCAGCGGCAACAATGCCGTCTGCTTCGGAAACGACCACCGCGCGAGAATCGCGAGCGGCTTTGCCTTCGAGGCCTGTGCCAACCAGAGGCGATTCCGAAACGAGCAGCGGCACGCCTTGGCGTTGCATGTTCGATCCCATCAGCGCGCGGTTCGCGTCATCGTGTTCGAGGAACGGAATCAATCCGGCAGCCACCGAAACGAGCTGCTTGGGCGAGACGTCCATGTAGTTCACTTCTGATGGAAGTGCTTCGATGAACTCACCGCCTTTTTCACGGGCCGTGATGCGTTCGGTTTGGAACGCACCTTTTTTATCGATCGGGTTGTTCGCCTGGGCGATGAGGAAATTTTCCTCTTGGTCAGCGGTGAGATACTCGATCTCGTTGGTGACCTTCGAGTCGACCACACGGCGATAAGGGGTTTCGATGAAACCAAACTCATTGATGCGAGCATAGGTACACATCGAGTTGATGAGACCGATGTTTGGACCTTCTGGGGTCTCGATCGGGCAGATCCGGCCATAGTGCGACGGATGCACGTCCCGGACTTCGAAGCCTGCACGATCGCGATTGAGACCGCCTGGTCCAAGCGCCGAGAGACGACGTTTGTGCGTCAGCTCAGCGAGCGGGTTGGTTTGGTCCATGAACTGCGAAAGCTGTGAACGACCGAAGAAGTCACGAACCACGGCGGAAAGCGCCTTCGGGTTGATCAACTTCTGTGGCGTCATTCCCTCGATGTTCACGTCGAACAACGTCATGCGCTCCTTCACGAGGCGCTCGGTGCGGGCAAGCCCGACGCGGCACTGGTTTGCGAGAAGTTCACCCACCGCACGGACGCGGCGCGATCCAAGGTGGTCGATGTCATCGATGACACCATCGCCTTTTTTCAGCTTGAGGATGTAGCGGACGGCGGCCAAGAAATCCTCTGGCACCATGATCCGTTGGTCGGAATCGACTTGGATGCCGAGCTTTTGATTGATCTTGTAACGTCCTACGCGGGTAAGGTCGTATTTCTTCGCGTCGAAGAAAAGGCGCTTGAGCAACGCGCGAGCGTTGGCAGCGGTCGGAGGATCTCCGGGGCGCAGTTTGCGATAGATGTCCTTGAGTGCGGATTCCTCATCCTTCGCGGGGTCCTTGCGAAGCGACTTCAGAAGGATTTCGTCTTCACGGGCATCGATGACTTCGACCGCCTTGTGGCCGAGTGCGAGAAGTTGGCGCACGATGCCGATCGTAAGCGGCTCATAGGCCTTGGCGACCGTGAGTTCGCCGTCGAGAATGTCTTCAAATGGCACCTTGTGACCGAGTTCACCCTCATCCATTGCCTCGCTGAGAGGAAGGCCTTCAGGAGAATAGAAGTGGCTGACAATGTCACGATCGGTGGGATAACCGAGGACGCGCAAGAAAGTGGTCGCAAGGAACTTGCGACGGCGGCGGCGGCGGTCGAGGTAGACGTAGAGCAGGTCGTTCGTGTCGAACTGCACTTCCAACCATGATCCGCGGTCAGGAATGATGCGGAACGAATGGAGGAGCTTGCCATTGAGGTGCTGTGAGGTTTCAAAGCAGATCCCGGGTGAGCGGTGAAGCTGAGACACGATCACGCGCTCTGCGCCATTGATGATGAAGGTTCCCCGGCGGGTCATCATCGGCAATTCGCCCATGTAAACGCGCTCTTTCTTGGTTCCCGTTTCATCCTTCAGCTTGAACGTCACATAGAGTGCGGCGCTAAAGCTCTCGCTGTTGCGCAACGAGTCAAGCGAAGTGACCTTGGGGTCCTCGATATCGTAGGCGACGAAATCGAGTTCGATCGCTTCATCGTAGCTTTTGATCGGGAAAACCTCGCGGAAAACCGCTTGGAGACCCGCATCTGCTCGCTCGCTAGGGAGCACTTCTTTCTGAAGGAATTCATCGTATGAGCGACTTTGAACCTCGATGAGGTTCGGTGGCTCGATGACTTCTTCGAATTTCCCGAAATAGAGACGTTCAGCCATGGCGTGTAGTGGTGTTCTTCTTACAAATTGAGCCCGAGCCGCGGACGGTCTCAGGCAGGGTGAGTCAAGCGGTGAAAGGATTGGTCGGAATCGGCGGGAAAATCTGTTTCAATGTTTTTCGATTTAGAATCTCCCGTCGATTTCGACAGAAAATCCCGGAGCAGATGACTCTGCCCCGGGAAGGTCTGAAAGATCTTACTTGAGCTCGATTTTGGCGCCAGCCTCTTCGAGCTTTTTCTTTGCTGTTTCGGCAGCGTCTTTGGCGACGCCTTCGATGATCTTCGCGGGAGCGCTCTCAACGAGCTTCTTCGCGTCAGCAAGTCCAAGGCCTGGAGCGACTTCACGGACTGCCTTAATGACGGCAATCTTGTTTGCGCCGGCATCCGTGAGGACGACGTCGAATTCAGTCTTCTCTTCGGCAACTTCGACAGGACCGGCGGCAGGACCAGCAACACCAACCGGTGCAGCGGCGGAAACGCCCCATTTTTCTTCGAGTTGTTTAACGAGTGCGACAGCCTCCAAGACGGTAAGCTTGCCGAGTTCTTCTACGAGTGTATCAATATTAGCCATTTTTGTATTCTCCTTGTTCGGTATCGTCGCCCCCAGAGCCTCTGGGGATTTCAGAGCAACAGCCGTTGCCCCGACGAGGAACCATTGTGGGTTCAGGTGGAAACGGGAGCCGCCGCCACCATCAGTTCAGATTGTTTATGCTTCGGCAGCGGGTGCCTCGGATTCAGCGGTGGGCGCTTCGGCTTCGGCAGCAGGGGCTTCGGTTGGAGCCTCAGAAGCAGCGGGTGCTTCTTCTTTGGTCGAGTCGTCGCCATCTGCATCGAAATTGGCCTTGACCACGCGAGCAATGCGGGTCGCTGGCTCAAGGATCGTTGCCAAGAGCTGGGAAAGAACAGCTTCGCGCGATGGGATGTCAGCGATTGCCTTGAGCGCATCGGCGTCAAGGACCGCATTGCCAAGCAGGCCCACCTTCATTTCAGGCTTCTTGAATTCCTTCTCGAAATTCTTGATGACCTTTGCGGCAGAGAACACTTCTGCATCGCCCATCACGTAAGCCATTTGACCGATGAGATCGGCGCCGATGTCAGGGAGACCTGCTTCGGCGAGGGCTTTGCGCATGTAGCTGTTTTTAGCGACCGTGCAGTTGGCACCGCCTGCGCCGAGGCGATTGCGGAGTTCCGTGAATTGTTGAACGGTGAGGCCTGTGTAATCGATGACGATTAGGTAGGGAGACGCGTTGACGCGATCCAGCAGGCCGTTGATGATGATTTTCTTATCAGGATTCATATGCGATGGCAGGCCGTGGATTAAGCGGATGTTTTGGTGTAGGTGGCGGCTTCCAGAGGAATGCCGGGAAGCATCGAAGCCGCGAGAGTCACCGCTTGGATGTAATTACCCTTGGCGGAAGCTGGCTTGGCACGAACGACACTGTCGACGAAGGCGCGGGCATTTTCTTCAAGCTGCGAAGACTCGAAGGATGCTTTGCCGATCGATCCGGAAACGTTGCCGTTTTTGTCGAGTTTGAAGTCAACGCGGCCGGCTTTCACTTCGCGCACTGCCTTGGCGGTGTCATCGGTGACGGTGCCGGTCTTCGGGTTTGGCATGAGGCCGCGAGGTCCGAGGACCCGGGCGATTTTCCGGACTTCCGTCATGGCGTCTGGAGTTGCGATCGCCGAATCAAAGTCCGTGAATCCTTCTTGGACACGTTTGATGAGGTCTTCATATCCGACGTGTTCTGCTCCAGCTGCGATGGCGGCCTCAGCGGCTGCTCCTTGAGCGAAGACGACCACGCGGACATTTCGGCCGGTGCCGTGAGGAAGCGACACAGAGCCGCGGACCATTTGATCGCTCTTCCGTGGGTCCACGCCGAGGTGGAACGAAAGGGTGACGGTGGGTGTGAACTTAGGCGCCGGGAATCCCTTCACGGTGCTGATTGCGTCGGTGAGCGAGTAACTCTTGCCTGGTTGGACAAGGGCGACTGCCTGTTTGTAGCGTTTGCTGCGGTGTTTTGCCATTTTGGTATTGGTTAGCAGTTCGGGCGGAAATTGCGGGTGCAACTCCCTCCTGCGGGTGCCGGAAACGCTTGAGTGCTTCCGGCGAGATTTTTACATGCCTTCGATTTCAAGACCCATTTGGCGAGCCGTTCCAGCGAGGATGCGGCAAGCGGCTTCAGGGTCCTTGGTGTTGAGGTCCGGCATCTTGATTTTGACGACTTCCATCAACTGAGCCTTGGTGATTTTACCCACCTTGATCTTGTTGGCCTCTTTCGAGCCGGAGGCAAGGCCTGCGATCTTCTTGAGAAGGTTGCCGGCGGGTGGCTTTTTGGTGATGAAGGAGAATGACTTGTCCTTGTATACCGAAATTACGACTGGGAGCACGTCGCCCGCTTGGGCTTGGGTGTTCGCGTTGAATTCCTTACAGAACGCCATGATGTTGACACCAGCTTGACCGAGGGCAGGGCCGACAGGTGGTGATGGATTGGCGGCTCCGGCTTTGATCTGGAGCTTGATGAGTTTGACGACTTCCTTGGCCATAATTGATTCGGTTTATCTTGCGGGAGAGGTGTGATTGGATATTCGGAGGCGTAGGTCGAGAAAATTATGCTCTTTCGACTTGCCAATATTCGAGTTCGACCGGAGTGCTCCGGCCAAAAATGGTGACAGAAACGCGAAGCTTGCCCCGCTCTGGGTCGATTTCTTCGACGATTCCGTTCTGACTTTGGAACGGCCCATCAGCGACTTTGACGGTGTCACCCACTTCAAAGCTGATGGCGGGGCGGACATTTTCTTGGCGTTCCTTGATCTGAGAAAGCATGGCTTCCACTTCGCGAGGGCGCATCGGCGCGGGCCGATCTTTCGTTCCCGCGAAGCCGATCACTCCTTCCATTTCCTTAATAAAAAACCAGGTTTTCTCGACAAGTTGATTGTCCTCGGTGGCGAGGTTCATGTTGACGATGATGTAGCCTGGGAAGAATTTCTTCTTAGTCTCGGTCTTTTTGCCTCGGCGGATTTCCGAGACCATTTCGGTCGGCACGAGAACCTCGCGGATGTATTCTGTCATCCCTTCGGCTTCTGCGGTGCGGGCAATGCGGTCACGGACCTTGCCTTCTTGGCCGGAGAGGACCTGGACAACATACCATTGGTCGCGGAATGAATTGGATTCTGACATGACGGGTCGGTCGAAGATGAGGTAGGAGGGTGGAGCGTCGGATTAACGGCCGAAATTGAAGTTGGTGAAGAAGCCGACGATCAGTACGTGAAAGAAGTCCCAAAATTGGACGAATCCAGCGAGCAAGACCATTGCGATCAAAACCACGATGGTTGAATCTACCAGTTCCTTGTATTTCCGCAGTCCTTTGATCTTAGGATCAGACTCCCAAGGCCAACTCGCTTTATGGAGCTCGCCTTTGACCTCGCCTAGGAAGTTTGAGAATTTGGAAAACATGATGATGTCGCTTAACTGGAAACTGGGATAAGAGTGGCACGGCAGGAGGGACTCGACCCCCCAACACTCGGTTTTGGAGACCGATGCTCTACCAATTGAACTACTGCCGTTTTGAGGCGAATGTAGGGCACCCCGTTTGACTGGGGTGCCCCAAATTCTAGCATTTGAAATCCCGCCGGAGCGGAAAGCCAAAGCCTCTTGCTATGGATTTACTTGATGATTTCGCCAACGCGACCTGCACCCACGGTGCGGCCACCTTCGCGGATTGCGAAGCGCATGGTTGGTTCCATGGCAATTGGAGTGATCAACTCAACTTCGAGATTGATGTTGTCACCAGGCATCACCATTTCAACGCCTTCTGGGAGCTTGATGCTGCCGGTCACGTCGGTGGTGCGGAAGTAGAACTGAGGGCGATAGTTCGAGAAGAACGGGGTGTGGCGTCCACCTTCTTCCTTCGAAAGAACGTAGATTTCGGACTTGAAGATCGTGTGACCTTTGACCGTTCCGACCTTGGCGATGACTTGGCCACGCTCAACGTCGTTCTTTTTAAGTCCACGAACGAGGAGACCGACGTTGTCACCGGCACGACCTTCGTCGAGGAGTTTGCGGAACATTTCGATGTCGGTCACGGTGGTCTTCTGCGTGTCGCGGATACCAACGATTTCGACTTCTTCCATCTTCTTCACGATACCGCGCTCAACACGGCCGGTGCAGACGGTTCCACGGCCTTCAATCGAGAACACGTCTTCGATCGGCATGAGGAAGGTCTTGTCAATCGGGCGCTCTGGCTCAGGGATGTAGGAATCAACGGCATCCATCAACTTGATGATGTTCTCCATTTGAGTGGCATCGCCGTCAAGAGCAGCCTTTGCGGAGCCCTTGACGATTGGGATGTCATCACCTGGGAATTCATAGGAGGAAAGGAGGTCACGGACTTCCATTTCGACGAGCTCGAGGAGCTCTTCGTCATCCACAAGGTCAACCTTGTTCATGAAAACCACGAGGGCAGGAACGCCCACTTGGCGAGCAAGCAAGATGTGCTCGCGAGTTTGTGGCATTGGGCCGTCTGCAGCCGAAACAACGAGAATCCCGCCGTCCATCGGGGCTGCACCCGAGATCATGTTTTTCACATAGTCGGCGTGACCTGGGCAGTCCACGTGAGCGTAGTGGCGCTTTTCGGTCTCATATTCGACGTGTGCGGTGTTGATCGTGATACCGCGCTCGCGCTCTTCAGGTGCCGCGTCGATATCCGCGTAGCTCTTCTTCTGGGCGAGGCCCTTCGTGGCAAGCGTGTTGGTGATTGCTGCGGTGAGCGTAGTTTTACCGTGGTCGACGTGACCGATGGTTCCGATGTTAACGTGCGGCTTGTTGCGCTGGAATGATTCTTTGGCCATGGTGGTTGTTGTTCTGCTTGAGACGGTTTGAGATTTTTCGTGATTTCCCTGGAGCTCGCGGGGGGAATTGAACCCCCGACCTCATCCTTACCAAGGATGCGCTCTACCCCTGAGCTACGCGAGCAATCTGCTATATTGCTATATGTGGATTGCTCTACCTTCGACCCGACAAAAACACCGCGGCCGATCTCGATTCGTGAGACTGGACGCGGCACCCCTGACTTGCTGTGGGGAAGAGCGGGCGGAGAGTAACAAAGCCGACCAGTCTGTCAAAAAAAATCTCAATGAAAAGAAAATTTATCGGAATTACTTTAAAAAATTAGGGTTGCCTGGCATAAAATCAGCCTTCTGGCACCGTCATGGACAGCCTCCGGATGGTCAAACACGTGCCGCTTTCTGCATCAACGTCGACCATCACCCCGCAAAGTCGGACGGGGCCCTTCGCGATCGGGAAGCGGGTTGGCATCCCCGATTTGAACCGCCAGACCACCGACTCGATGCTACGCCCCAGCACGGATTCCTCAGGACCGCACATCCCGGCGTCGGTCAAATAGCCGCTGCCGCTTGGGAAAATTTGCTCATCGGCGGTCTGGACGTGGGTATGGGTGCCGACGACCAACGAGACCTGCCCGTCGAGCATCCGCCCCATCGCGATTTTTTCGCTGGTCGTCTCGGCATGAAAATCGAGCATGATGACCTTGACGCCGTCGGCCCGCAGGCGAGCGACCTCTTTCTCGACGGCGAGGTAAGGATTTTCTAGCGGCGGCTGGATGAACGAGCGCCCTTGTGCCTGAATGACCGCCACCCGGCCCTTGGCGGTCTCCAAGACCACACTGCCTGCACCTGGCGTGCCTTCTGGGTAATTGATCGGCCTCAGTAGGCGGGGCTCGGTCGGGAAATAATCTACAATTTCCTGCTGATCCCAAACATGATCGCCCGTGGTGATGACCGCCGCCCCCGCGCGTAGCAAGTCGATGGCGATCCGGGGGGTGATCCCCTTCCCGCCCGCTGAATTTTCTCCGTTGACGACGATAAAATCCAGTGCCTCGGTCTGTTTGAGATACGGCAGTTGATCGATCACTGCCTTGCGTCCAGGCTCACCGACAATATCACCAAGGAATAAAATGCGAATGACAGGCATAAAAAATCGGGCGTTGAATGACTCGCCTGGCCCAGCTTCGCTTCTTGGTCGCGTTCACACAATCCAATTCCCCCAATGAAGCCCTCCTCCGCTCGCCACCTGTCATTTATTGCAAGCTTGATCGCTTTGATCGGGCTCGTGATGTTTCTCGTCCTTCGCAAAGAGCCCCCCGCCGCCATTCCTGAAAATCGCCCTGCGTCACCTCCGACCGCCCTGTCCCTGATGTCCGCCCCCCCAGATTGGAATTCGCTCAATGCCTTTCAGAGCACGATTACCCGCGCGGACTTCGAACAACTACTCACTTCGGTCTTCACAGTGGGGAATGCATGGCAGTCCCAGATCCAAATTGGCGAGACCGAGGCGATCATTCAGACGGGAAATGCCGATGGCGGTGGCAGCTTTCACCTTCGGTTCGCGGATCCTGGGTTCGCCGCGCCGCCACCCCGGGATTGGAGGTCCGCTGACCAGCTTCCGCCAACATCCGCTGACCAGCCGCTCGCGGGGATGCGAATCTCCATCGATCCGGGTCACATTGGCGGCGATTGGGCCAAAATGGAAGCGCGCTGGTTCGTCATCGGCAATGGCACGCCCGTCAGTGAGGGCGACATGACCCTTCGGGTGGCCAAGCTTCTCAAGCCTCAGTTGGAGGCCATGGGTGCGCAGGTTTCGATGGTCCGAAGCAAGGATGAGCCGGTCACCCCGCTCCGCCCAGACTCCTTGCGCTCTCTCGCCTTGGATTCCAGCACCGCGGAAGACTCGCCCGCCGCACTTCAAAGCCTCGCCGAACGACTTTTTTATCGCACGGCGGAAATCCATGCCCGTGCAGATCTCGTCAACCGCACGCTCAAGCCTGATTTGGTTCTGTGTCTTCATTTCAATGCCGAAGCGTGGGGCGACCCGAACCATCCAACCCTGACGGAAAAATCCCATTTTCATCTCGTCTTGAACGGCGCTTACACCAACGAGGAGGTATCGCTTGCCGACCAACGCTTCGCCCTTCTCAAAAAACTTCTCCAGCGAACCCACGACGAGGAAGTCCGCGTCGGCACGACCATCTCTGAGGCATTCATAGCGACCACCGCACTGCCCGCATTCACCTATGCGGCAAATTCAGAAAATGCACGGCCCGTCGCAGATCATCCATGCCTCTGGCTAAGAAATCTGCTCGCAAATCGGCTTTACGACTGCCCCGTTCTTTTCATGGAGCCATACGTAATGAATTCCAAAATCGACTACGCACGCATTCAGGCTGGGGATTACGATGGCCTGCGTGAAATCGCCGGGAAATCCCGCCCGTCCATTTTCCGCGAATATGCAGATTCGGTTGCCTCAGGAATCGCAACCTATTACACCCAGTCCAGAAAATTGCCTAGGCCGGCAGCCACCACAAATTAGCTGATAGTTGGCACTTTCTTAGCCGTATCCAATAACATCGCCATGACCTACCGATCCCTTTTCTCACTTTGCGCACTCACCGCCTCGGCTTTCGCCCAAGATGGGGGGCAGCTCTTCACCCAATACTGCTCGGCATGTCACGGTGCCGATGGCAAGGGCGCGACCGGCGGTGCTTTTCCACCCCTTGCAGGCAGCGCATGGGTCGCCGGCGATGCCGATCGCGCAATCAAGATTGCACTTTATGGCCTCCACGGCCCAGTCAACGTGGCAGGAAAAACCTACAACCTCGAAATGCCTCCCCAAGGCGCCGTCATCCCAGATGACCAAATCGCCGCGATCCTCACGTTCGTTCGTTCTTCATGGGGAAATCAAGCGAGCGCCGTGAGCGCAGATCTCGTGAAATCCATCCGTGCCGCCACCAGCGACCGTAGCATGCCATGGACCGCAGAAGAGATCCTGAAGCTCCACCCTCTCCCGCTCGAAAAAACCGCGCTCAGCAGCTTGATCTCCCAAGTTTACCAAGGGCCTTGGAGCGAGATGCCGGACTTCGCCCAATTGAAACCCATCAGCGTGGAGGAGGAACACGATGGCATCATCAGCCTTAGCGACTCGCCCTTCAAGGAATCATTCGCGATGGTTTGGGAAGGCAAATTTGAAGCCCCAAGCACCGGCGAATACATCTTTGTGTTAGACGCTGATGATGCTGCTAGAGTCATCATCGACAACGAACCAACCATCGAGATCGACGGCTTTGGGCCGATGAATGGAACACGAGCTCACCGCGGGAAGGTCACACTCACCGCCGGGACGCACCCATTCCGCGTGGAGTACCTTCAAATCAAGGGCAACCAAGGAATCGCGCTTGGATGGAAGGCTCCAGCCTCGAACTCTTGGAAGTGGCTTACCGACAAAACCGCGCCTCAACGCGAGCCAATCCCGATTGCAGCCGTCAACGGACGCCCCGCGATCTATCGGAATTTCATCGCGGGCACCACTCCACGGGCCATCGGATTCGGCTTCCCTGGTGGCTTCAACATCTGCTACTCGGCAGACAACCTCGCGACCGAACTCGTTTGGACCGGCAAATTCATGGATGGCGCCCACCATTGGACCGAGCGGGGCAGCGGCAATGAACCCCCTGCCGGCGAAAATGTCGTGAACCTTAGCAAAAACCGGGCATTGCCTGTCGCCGCCAAATTCCGCGGCTACAAGCTCGATCCCACCGGGAACCCTACCTTCTCAGTCCAAGTCGGTTCGCAGACACTCCTCGACTCATGGCAAGCCGATACAAGTGGCCTCATCCGTAAGCTCTCAATTTCTGGATCGGGCAAAGCCATGAAAATCATAATTTCTGACCAGCTCGCTGCTAAATCCACCACCGGCCAGGAATACGCACTTGGCGACAAGTTGCTCGTGACCGTCGATGGAGCGGTCCTCGAGACTGCCAAGGGTAAAACCACCCTTAAGCTCGACCCTGCCAAGCCTGTCACCCTCACCTACCACTGGAAATAATCCCGCCACTCGCGGCATCCACCTTCACCGAATCCTCATCCACTGTCCCCATGCGCATCTTACTCGCACTTTGCATCACTGCCACCTTGGCCCAGGCCAGCGAACCATCCGAATACTACCTCCGAGAAGAAATCCCGCTGCCTCCCGGGGAGGTCATGGAAATTGGCTCCATCGCCCTGATGCCCGAAGAAAAAGTGGCCGTCACCACCCGCCGCGGAGACCTCTGGATCTGCTCGGGTGCTTATGGCGACGACCTCTCCAAAGTCACTTGGACCAAGTTCGCCCAAGGCCTGCACGAACCCTTCGGCATGTTCTGGAAAGCAGGCTGGCTTTACCTCACCCAGCGCCCAGAGGTTTCCCGCCTCAAGGATGATGACCATGATGGGAAAGCCGACACCTTCGAGACCATCTGCTCGGATTGGGGCATCAACGGCGATTACCATGAGTACGCGTTCGGTAGCGAGCCGGATAAAAATGGCGACATCTGGGTCGTCCTCTGCCTCACCGGCTCATTCACCGCCGAGTCCGATTGGCGCGGATGGTGCGTCAGAATCACCCCAGATGGGAAAATGATCCCAACGTGCTCCGGAATCCGTTCGCCAGGTGGCATTGGCTTCAACGCAGAAGGCGATGTCTTCTACATGGACAACCAAGGCCTCTGGAATGGCTCGTCATCGCTCAAGTGGCTGAAACCCGGGTCCTTCCAAGGAAACCCAACCGGCAACAAATTCCACAAGCTCGCAAATTTCCCAGCACCACCGGAAGTTGCCGATAAATCCCGCGTCCTGAAGGAGCGCCTGAAATACCCAGTCTTTATCCCGCCCGCCGTGGTCTTCCCTCACACGCTCATGGGACAATCGCCTACCGGCATCGCCTGCGACATGACCCATGGAAAATTCGGCCCATGGAAAAACCAACTCTACGTCGGCGAACAATGCCACTCGCAGGTACAACGCGTCTGCCTCGAAAAAGTCAACGGTCTCTATCAAGGCGCGGTCTTCCATTTCCTCGAAGGATTTGAAGCCGGCATCATCCCCGTCCGGCTCGACCAAGACGCTGGCATGCTCTTCGTCGGTGGCTCGAACCGTGGCTGGGCCTCTCGCGGAACCAAGGCATTCACCTTTGAACGGGTCAAGTGGACAGGCAAAACCCCCTTTGAAATCGAAACCATGACCGCCAATCACGACGGCTTCACCCTCAATTTCACCGAGCCCGTCGACCCCGTCACCGCTGGGAACCCTGCAAGCTACTCGATGGCCGCATGGACCTACATTCTCCAACACACCTATGGCAGCCCAGAAGTGGACCGCGCGATCCCACAGATCACCTCCGCCACCGTGTCGCCAGATCAAAAATCGGTGCGCTTGAAGATCTCCGGCCTCGTCCGCGGTCACGTGCACCACCTGGATTCCAAAGGCATCAAGTCCGCATCCGGCGCACCACTCTGGCACCCCGACGCCTACTACACGCTCAACGAAATCCCGAAATAATTGGATCTCGACCGGATCGTTCAACCAAGGACGATCTGGGGAAACTCAGACAGAAGAGTCGCCTCGCATCCATGGCCTCACTCGCATTCGGATGCGGCAACCCATGAGGGCGATTAAGCACAATGCACCTTTGACGTCGCCGCTTTGAAGGATCACATTCCCCGCCGCCATGGCGTTCGCCGAAGTTTTTCCAGACCTGTTAGATTGCCCAACTCCGTTGATGCGGCGCTTTGCGCAACTCATCGATGAAGCGGCGGGTGGGCCGTTGGAAGAACTTGCGCGCCGCAGCCAGCAGACGACGCGCCGCCATTTTGGCAAGACGATGCGCTTGTTTGCTCCGCTCTATGTCTCAAACGAATGCGTCAACAATTGCAGCTACTGCGGGTTCTCACGCGATGCAGGGATTTTCCGCACGACGCTGACGGTCGACCAAGTGGTGACCGAGGCAAAGCACCTTCATGCGCTGGGATTTCGCAATCTCCTACTCGTCGCCGGCGAGCACCCGAAGTTTGTGTCCGACGGCTATTTGCAAAACTGCCTCGATGCTCTCAAGCCATTCATCCCGACGCTCGCACTCGAGGTGGGGCCGATGGAGGACGACCAATACTCCGAGATCGTCAGCCATGGTGCCGAAGGGCTCGTCGTCTATCAGGAAACCTATCACCGCGAAACCTATCAGCAACTCCACACCGCGGGGCCAAAGAAAAATTTCGACTGGCGGCTAGATTGCCCAGAGCGGGCGTATGCCGGTGGATTCCGCCGCATCGGGATCGGCGCGCTGTTTGGTTTGGCAAATTGGAAATTCGAGGCTCTCGCGCTCTGCGCTCACTTGGAATACCTCTACAAGCACTGTTGGAAGGCGCAATTCACCATCGCCTTTCCACGGATGCGTCCATACGCGGGCAACTACGAGTATGAGCCAAACCCCGAGCTTTACCTGCCCGACAAGGCGTTTGTGCGACTCATCGCAGTGTTCCGACTGCTTTTCCCGCAGGTGGGCATCGTCGTTTCCACCCGTGAACCCGCGCCACTGCGCGATGCCATCGCCACGCTTGGCGTGACCCACATGTCGGCTGGCGCCAAAACCGAGCCTGGCGGATACACGGGCGCGGGCAGCGACGACTTGCACCTCACGGTCAAAGGCCGACGGGTCGAGCTCCAAACAAAATCCGGCTGCGAGAAGGCGACCGAACAATTTCAGATCCACGACACCCGCAGCCCTGCCGAAGTCGCCGCCATGCTGCGCGGGCAAAACCTCGACCCGGTTTGGAAGGACTGGGACGAATCTCTGCTCGCGACCCCTTGAGCCGTGCCCAAGTCAGTGCATCCCCATGTCCTTGCGCATGGCTTGCACCATCTGGATATGCCGCAGGTCGTTGATGCTGCTCGATTCGTTGTCTTGATTCAGGCCGTAGGGCCAAAAGTGCTGGCGATCCGCATGAAGCACCGCGTCCTTGCCATCGAACTCACGAAGTTGTTGCAACGCATTTTTGCCGATCCATAGGCCATCCTTGATGTTTTTCTGCCAATTTTCATGAGTGCCGATCCCCAGCGTGTGGGCAATTTCATGAAGAGCGACCCGCCGACTGATCGATCCTCCCCAATTGATCCAGCCCGCGAGATTGGCATCGGCCGTGGGCGTTCCAGGGCTGTTGTTCGCGATCAACTTTTTCCGAAAGTCGGCATGCTGATTGAGAAACTGAACGGCAGCATCCATGGCGGCTACAATCCGTTTTTTCCGGTCTTCCGGCCAATCCTCAGAACCATTAGAAAGCTGATAGACCAACGCGCCTTTGGTGCTCGCCTTGCGCTCAACCGCGCGATCCGCATCGGCTTTAGCAGCACTCATATCGTCCGCGGCTTTCTGGTCTGCAGGCGTGAGCATGGCCCGTGGGATCGCAACCGATCTTCCATCGCTCCGGACAACGGTAACCGCACGCCCATCCGCCCGAAGAAACTCGCCGGTGAGCGCTCGACCATCCGCCGACGCCCAAGTCCGCGGTGCTGCATGAATGAACATGGGAAAACAAATCCCCAACACCACGGTTGCGGATCGTACCCAACGCACGGCAAAGAAGCTTAAGGTTTTCATGAGGCTGACGGGCTGATGTTCCAAAATTGCGAGATAGATTCAAGCCTGCTAGAAATCCTGCTGGCGCACAGAAATTAGAAACCAGCTTTGACGAATCTGCGATTTCCCGCAAAGATGCCACCTGTCATGACCCCCCAGGAAGCACTTGTCGCTCTGAATATGCTGCCAAAAATCGGGCCGATCCGCGTCCGACGGCTCATGGAGGCATTCGGCGACCCCACAAAAATCCTCGGCGCCACCAAAGATCGGCTGATGCGCGTCGATGGCATCGGCGAGGAGACCGCCAAGATTCTCCAGTCGTGGCAAGACCACGCTGATCCCATCACCGAGCTCCGCGAAGCGGCCGAGCGTGGGATTTCGGTCGTCACCCAGGACGAGCCCAACTACCCATCGTCCCTCCGCGACGCCTACGACCCACCGCTGGTTCTCTACATCTGGGGAGACATCGCCCCACGTGACCGCCACGCCATCAGCATCGTCGGATCTCGGCGCGCGACCCACTATGGAATGCAGGCGGCCAAAAAGCTTTCCTACCAGATCGCCCAAGCGGGGTTCACGGTCATTTCAGGACTTGCCCGCGGAATTGACACCGCCGCCCATGAAGCCGCCGTCGCTGCAAATGGCCGCACCATCGCGGTGCTCGGCTCAGGACTCGCCAAGCTTTTCCCTCAAGAAAATCTCGCCCTCGCCGAGAAAATCGCCTCCGGATTTGGCGCGGTCGTCTCGGAATTTCCACTCCACACGTCGCCAGACAAGCAAACCTTTCCCATGCGCAATCGCATCGTCGCGGCTTGGGCAAAGGCCGTGCTGGTAGTAGAATGCCCTGCGTGGTCTGGCTCATTAATTACCGCAAACCTCGCATCGGAATACGGCAAACCCATTTTCGCCGTCCCAGGCCCGATCGATAAACCGACCTCGGCCGGTTGCAATCAACTCATCCGCGATGGAGCCACGCTCGTGGCCGACGCCAGCCATCTCCTGGAAGATCTCGGCGAATTGCCCTTCGCCCGCAAGACCAGCCACGCTGAGCCCACTCCTGAGGTTCCCAAGCTGCCCGAGGAAGAAGCCGCTGTTTTCGCGGCGGTTACCACCGATGAATCCGCCGTAGACTTGATCATCGAACGTTGCGGACTGCCCGCTCACATCGTCACCGCCAACCTAATGAAGCTGGAAATGAGGAGGCTCGTCCGCGCCTATCCCGGCTTTCGTTATGCAAGACGCTAAGCGGCCGAAATCCGAAATTCTCACCAATCCGCTTGCCAAATCAGCATTCTTGAGTCTAGTCCCTCAACTCACCGCAACACAACGGTCGCAATTTTTATGGGAAAAACACTGATCATCGCCGAAAAACCCAGCGTTATGACCGACCTCAGCCGAGTCTTGGGGGCGAAACTTGGCAAGTTCGAAAAAGTTGGCTCGGGCCGCGATGCCTTTTTTGAAAATGACCAAGCGGTCATCACCTCCGCCGTGGGTCACCTAGTCGAACTCCGCATGCCGATGGGCCCCAATGGCAAAAAACTCCCATGGAATTTCGGCGTCCTCCCCGCCATCCCAGATAAGTTTGACCTCGACCCGATCCCAGACTCCGAGGCCCGCCTCAAGCAAGTCCTCAAGCTTGCCAAGCGCAAGGACATCGACCTGATCGTCAATGCCTGCGACGCCGGCCGCGAAGGGGAGCTGATATTCCGCTACATCATGGAAATCGGCAAAATTGACATGCCTGTCAAACGCCTCTGGATGCAGTCGATGACCAATCAATCGATTCTCGACGCGTGGGACAACCTCCGCTCTGGCGAGCAAATGAAACCCCTCGCCGATGCCGCGAAATGCCGCTCAGAGTCGGATTGGCTCGTCGGCCTGAACGCCACCCGCGCGTTGACCTGTTTTAACTCCCGCCACGGCGGATTCAACATCACCGCTGCAGGACGCGTCCAAACCCCGACGCTGGCCATCCTTGCCCAGCGCGAGGCCGAGATCCGTGCCTTCAAGCCGACCGCTTACTTCGAGGTGCACGCGACCTTCGGCGTCCAAGCCGGTGAGTATCTTGGAAAATGGATCAATGAAACCTGGAAAAAGGACGAGTCCGCTCCGCTCTCGAAGCCCGAGCGGATCTGGGACCAACTCACCGCTGAGGCGATCCAAGCGCGCTGCCAAGGAATGACCGGCGCGGTCGCCGAGGAAAAGAAGGCCAGCAACCAGATCTCACCGCAGCTTTACGACCTAACCACGCTTCAGCGCGAAGCTCCATTTTCCGCCAAGGGAACCCTCCAGATCGCTCAAGCGCTTTATGAAAAGCACAA
>CAILVZ010000392.1 GCA_903837825.1 Akkermansiaceae bacterium
CGCCGCATCGACCGCCAGCTTCGCGGACGCTGCTCACGCCAAGGCGACCCTGGCCGCTCGCAGTTTTTCATCTCGTTTGAAGATGACCTGATGCGCAACTTTGCCGCCGCAGACCGAATGACCGCGATGATGGAGCGCTTCGGGATGAAAGAAGGTGAAGCTCTCGAACACTCGTGGCTGAACCGTTCGGTGGAAACCGCCCAAAAACGCGTGGAACAACGCGACTACACTGGTCGCAAGCGCGTGCTCGATTTCGACGACGTGATGAACATGCAGCGTGAGGTGGTTTATGGCTACCGCAACGAGGTGCTCACCACCGAAGTTCCTCGCGACCTCGTCGACGAGATCATCGACGAGACCATCCCCGCGAAGGTCCACGAATACCTAGCTGACCGCGACGCGCACAAGCCTGACTACAACGAACTGCTTCATTGGGTGAACTCGACCCTCCCCGTGAGCGCCACTGCGGATGATTTCCTGAATGCAAACAACGAGGATGCGATCGCGGAGATGCTCGTGGCAAAGGTGAAGCACGCCTACAGCTTGCGCGTTGGCAACTTGCCGATGGAGGTGCTCGACCAAGAGGAACGCCGCATGGTGCTCGTCGCCATCGACAAGCAATGGCAAGCCCACCTCTACAACATGGACGCACTCCGGGAAGGGGTCGGCCTGCGCGCCCAAGGACAGAAGGACCCGCTCATCGAGTACAAGAACGAGGCGTACAACCTGTTCGTAACGCTGATGGACCAAATCAAGCAGGAGGCTTTGCAAAACCTGTTCCGCTCGGCGGAAAACCTTGAGGCATTCCTCAGACAACTCCACAGCGCGCCACAACAACTCCAAGGAGGCGAGGCCGCTCTCACCCAGGACAATGTCCCAATGTCGGGTAGTTCAGGAAACTTGAGTCCTTCCGCCATGCCAGCGTCCGAGGGCAGCAAGCTCAAGCTCAACCTGCCCAAGCGCAAGCCAAGTTTCTCGATCGAAACGACCGGCCGCAATGCCGCCTGCCCCTGTGGCTCGGGCAAGAAGTTTAAGCAGTGCTGCGGGACAGAAGGATAAGCCATCATCCATGCGCCTCGATCGTTTCCTCGTCCGCAACGATGCCGGAACATGCAGGGAAATTAGAAATCTGTTAGATTGTGGTAGAGTCGCCGTCGATGGTGACATCGAAACCAATGGGCTTCGCAAAATCGACCGATTCAGTAAGATCGAGGTTGATGGAACGCCCCTGCAAGCGGTTGAGGCAGTTTACTTGATGCTCCACAAGCCCGCGGGCTACCTCAGCGCCACCAGCGATCCGCATCATCCAACGGTCATCGATCTCATCGACCACCCACTCCGCAACGAACTCCACCTCGCAGGTCGACTCGACCGCGCAAGCACCGGCCTCGTCCTTCTCACCAACGATGGCCGATGGTCGAAACGCATCACGGAACCAACCAAGGAAATCGCAAAGGTCTATCAAGTGACCACTCGTGATGAGATCGCTGCCGAGTCGATCGCGGTCTTCGCCATCGGCATCTACTTTGCCTATGAAGATTTAACGACACGCCCCGCGATTCTCGAAATTCTCGCCCCCCGCGAGGCGCGGGTCACGATCCACGAGGGCCGCTACCATCAAGTGAAGCGCATGTTTCACGCCGTCGGCAATCAAGTCCTCACCCTCCACCGCGATCGCATCGGCCCACTCGCCCTCGACGCCGGTCTAACGCCCGGTGCCTCCAGATCCCTGACCCCATCGGAAGTCGCAAGGTTCCAGTAGACCTAGCTTAGCCAATGGTCGCGACATTGAAATAGATCCCTCCCACGCCGCATTTCCTTCGCCCGATGCGCTCATTTCACCCCTGAAAATTTCCTTCTACCCGATCGGCGTGGAAACTGCTGGAATTCCCGCAGTCATGAATCATCCAACGTCACAACCCACCCTCAGGGGGAAATCGCTGACCGCGGCTTTGGACCTCCGACAACTGCCGAAGGTCCTCCTTCACGAACACCTCGACGGTGGCTTGCGGCCCGCGACGGTGATCGAACTGGCCAAGGACGCCGGTTATCATGGCTTGCCGACGACCGACCCAGCGGCACTCGCGAGTTGGTTTCACCGTGGCGCACAGCGCGGCAGCCTTCCCGAGTACCTTGAAGGGTTCGTGCACACTATCGCCGTCATGCAGAGCGCCGCTGCCCTTGAACGCGTGGCCTTCGAATTCATCGAGGACATGCATCACGACGGTGTGGTTTATGCAGAGGTCCGATTTGCCCCCGTTCATCACATCGATGGTGGATTGACGCAAGATCAAGTAGTCGCAGCGGTAATCCGCGGGCTCGAGCACGGGCAGTCGATTTACGGCGTCCGTTGGGGCTTGATCATTTGCGCGATGCGCCACCTCACCGACTCACTAGAAGCCGCCGAATTGGCGATCCGTCACCGCGACCTCGGTGTGGTCGGCTTTGACCTCGCTGGAGGTGAAGACGGCCATCCCGCGAAAAAACATGTCGCGGCGTTTCAGGCGATCGAGCGTGCGAACTTCTACATCACCATCCACGCGGGCGAAGCCTATGGGCCCGAATCCATTCGGCAAGCGATCCAGCACTGCGGCACCCACCGGATCGGCCACGCTACCCGACTTCAGGACGACATCGAGGTTTTGCCCGATGGCAATCTGCGCCTCGGAAAACTTGCGCAGTATGTTCTCGATTGCCGGATTCCGCTCGAGATGTGTTTGCTTAGCAACCTGCACACGGGAGCCTGCACCACGCTGGAAGATCATCCGTTCGGGAAATTTTTCCGCCACGGCTTCCGCGTATGCCTCAACACCGATGACCGCTTGATGAGTAATACGTCCATGACGCAGGAGACCACGCTTGCGACCGAGCTGTTCGACCTTGATCTCGATGAACTCGAAAGGCTATCGATCAACGCCATGAAGAGCGCCTTCATGGCATTTGCCGAACGCTCGGAATTGATTGCAACCGTCATCAAGCCTGGTTTCGCTGCAGCGCGCGCGAGTCTCTCCCGAAATCTCTTGGATTTCTAATATTTCATCCTACCCCATCGTGCAACTCGTCCGCCACTGCCGATTCACCGCCATCGACTTCGAGTCTGCGGGTGCCTCACGAGGAAGAACCGACCATCCGATCCAAGTGGGTCTCGCGAGCTGGTCTGCGGAAATCGGCCACCACGATGACTTCGTTTCTTACATCCACACCGACCAACCGATCCACTGGGCAGCGGGAAAAGTTCACGGCATCGGCCCCGGCGATTTAGTGGGAGCGCCTCACCTCTTGACCCTCTGGCCCGAGTTCAAGCGCCGCTTGGGTGGCGCATGGGTCGTCGCTCATGGCAAGGGCACGGAAAAGCGGTTTCTCCGCGCGTTTCCTGGCCACGGATTTGGCCCGTGGATCGACACCTTGCTGCTTGCGCGTGCGGCTTGGCCCGACTTGCCCGACCACTCGCTTGGCGCCTTGTGTAAATCCCTTTCCTTGGTCGACGCCGTTCAATCGTTGGTCCCAGCAAAATCTTGGCACGATGCACTCTTTGATACGGTCGCTTCGCTAGTTCTGCTCGCTCATCTCATCGAGGTCCATGATCTAGCAGATTTACCCGCTGCCGATCTCGCATGCCCTGACACCGCTGCATGGCATCGTACGCGGAGGATCTAGCAAAGGTTTCTAACAGATTTAAAAAATCGATTACGCCTCAGATTCGCGAGCCGGCATGCCGGTTTCGAAGCGCATGAGGTCAGCGATGAAGGTGAGTGGAATACTACCGGTCTCACCATTCCGGTTCTTGGCGAGAACCAACTCAGCCTTTCCTGCCTCGGCCTCGCGCTCCTCGTCGTTCTCGGCATAGTAGGCCGTCCGATAGAGCAGGCCCACCATATCAGCATCCTGCTCGATCGCTCCAGATTCCCGAAGATCTGACATCCTCGGAACGCCCAAACTTTTTCCCGTCCGACTCTCAGGTCCCCGGTTGAGCTGCGCTAAAATCACGATGGGAATACTCAACTCCTTGGCCAAGCCCTTGATGCCTGCAGAAATTTCGGCAATTTCGCGCTCCCGTGAGTTTTCCGCCTGCTTGGTTCGCGACTTCATCAACTGAAGGTAGTCGATCGCGATGAACTGGATGTCTTCGTCGCGTTTCTTGCGGCGTGCCTTTGCACGAAGTTCGTTGATCGAAATCCCGGGCGTGTCATCGATGAACAACTTGGCCGCCGAAGTTTCGACTGCGACGCGTTTGATCCGTTGGAGATCTCCTTTGCTTGGAGTGTAGCCGCGTGAAAGCTGACTCATCGCAAACTTCGCCCGTGAAAACACCAGACGTTGCACCAGCTGAAAGGCGCTCATTTCACAGGAGAACACCATTGAGGATTTACCCTGATCCATGCAGATGTGCTCGACCATGTTCATCATGAACGAGGTCTTGCCCATCGACGGACGTGCTGCCACGACGAACATTTCTCCCGGCTTCAAGCCATTGCTCTTGCGATCGAGCTCTTCAAAGCCCGTGGAGATTCCCTGCGCACCTTTCTCCCCTGCTAGCAACGCTTGAAACTGCTCGATCACCTCGTTCACCGACTGCTTGATGGTCGGTGCCTTGTTCGTTTCCGAGCCTTCGCGAATCGCGAGTACCTTCGCTTCCACCGAATCTAACAACGCGGCCACTTCGTCCGGCGCGTCGTAGGCTTGAGCAATCGCCTCGTTGGAATTCTGAATGATCGAGCGGAGGACAAACTTGTCCTTCACATGCTGCAGGTGGTGGCGGAAATGACCCGGGCTCGGTGCGTAGGTGTAAAGATCGGTTAGAGACGCGGGACCACCGACGCGATCCAAAAGACCACGGTCTAGCAAACGCTGCACCAGCGACACCAACTCGACCTCGGTGCCCGCTTCAAAAAGCTCAAGCAAGAACCCAAACAAGGTCGAGTGCGAAGGAAGGTAAAAATGGTCTTGAGTGAGCTTTTCTTCGATCGCCACGCCAATGTATTCCTGCGGATCTTGTAGCATCGACGAGAGCAAACTCTTCTCAGGCCCAAGCGCATGCGGGAGGGCGCGGGTGACATCATCGACTGCGGTCGCCCCCTGTTGGAGTGATGCGGTTTTCGGGAAAGGTGCGATCGATTTAGTTTCAACAGCCATGAACGACTGATAGCTTGCAAACTCCCGCCGCACAGGTCAACCATTCGGCTTTGTGAATAACTCGGGAATAACCGTGAACAACCCCGCAAGTCCCTGAGTCAACGAGGTTGCCGCTTCGAAAAAAATCTGCAAGATTCGTGCATGCGAGCGGTTGTCCAACGAGTGCTTGAAGCGTCAGTTCAAATTGAAAACCAAGTCGTGTCAGCGATTGGGCCCGGACTATTGATTCTGCTGGGCGTGCAGGATGGCGATCAAGTTGAAGATGTCGCGTGGCTCAGTAGCAAGATTGCTCGAATGCGGATTTTCTCCGATGCCGATGGCAAGATGAACGAATCCGTAATTGAGGCTGGGGGCGAAATTTTGGTGGTTAGCCAATTCACGCTGCATGCATCGACCAAGAAGGGCAATCGGCCCTCATTTCTCAAAGCCGCCCCCCCTACGGTTTCCGAGCCGCTTTACGAGCAATTCTGTGCCCAGATCGAGCGCGAGTCGGGCAAGCCAAGCGGGCGTGGCGTTTTTGGCGCCGACATGAAAGTGTCCCTCATCAACGATGGGCCCGTGACGATTCTGATCGATAGTCGTGCACGAGAATAAGCATTCGCTTGCATCATTCCCACGGACTGCCTAGCTTGCGGCCGCCGTGCCGATTACTGCCATTTTAGCCCTTGAAGACGGACGCTGTTTCGAAGGAACCGCCTTCGGTGCGTCTGGGACCACCACCGGAGAAATTTGTTTCAACACCTCAATGACAGGTTATCAGGAGGTGATCACCGATCCTTCCTACCGCGGTCAAATCGTTGCGATGACCTATCCGCAGATTGGAAACTACGGGGTCAACCAAGAAGACAACGAGTCTGCTGGTCCTCACATCCGTGCATTTGTTATCGGCGAGCTCTGTGAGGTCCCATCCAACTGGCGCTCCGAATCCTCACTTTCCACCTACCTCGCCGAACACCACGTGCTTGGAATCGAGGGCATCGACACCCGTGCACTCACGAAGCACCTGCGCTCGCTTGGAGCCATGCGAGCCTGCGTGACCACTGAGCTTGACGCCGAGGCGGCCATTGCAGCGGCCAAGGCATCGCCGCCGATGGAAGGCATGGACTATGTGAAGGAAGTTTCAACCGCTGAATCGTACATCTGGGGTGAGGAGTCACGGGAGTGGACCTTACCCAATGTCCTCACGGGCAAGACCGATTGCTACGAGGATCTTCCGCCGCCGCGCCACCGGATCGTCGCTTATGACTTCGGCCTCAAGTACAACATTCTCCGCCGTTTGCGCCAAGCTGGCTTTGAGGTCGAGGTGGTCAACTCGCGGACCACCGCCGCTGAAGTCCTTGCCAAAAATCCAGACGGGCTTTTCCTCTCCAATGGTCCAGGAGATCCCGCCGCACTGGGCGACATTCACCAAGAGATCCGCGCTCTGATGGATAAGCTGCCGATTTTCGGTATCTGCCTAGGCAATCAAATTCTTGCCCACGCGTTTGGCGGAACGACGTTCAAGCTGAAGTTCGGACACCGTGGCGGAAATCAACCCGTCAAGGACCTCCGAACTGGCAAAATCTCGATCACGTCTCAAAACCATGGATTCGCCGTGGACCCTGACTCGCTTCCACCAGAGATTGAAGTCACCCACATTAACCTCAATGATCAAACGGTCGAGGGCATGCGCCATCGCCACCTTCCGGTATTCAGCGTCCAATACCACCCTGAGGCTGCCCCAGGCCCGAATGATGCCAGCTACTTCTTCGCCGAATTCGCGGCGTTAATCGATGCTGCAAAGATCGCAAAATCCGGCACGTGAGATCGAATCCAATTGATCGAGCCGACTGGAGGCGCTCGCAAAACCCATTTTTCGCGAGTTCAAGAGCACTACCTCTAACCATTTCAGAATGAACAATATCATCATTGGCCTCCAATGGGGCGACGAAGGCAAAGGAAAAATTGTCGATTACCTCACCGAGAGCTCCGACGTGGTGATCCGTGGTCAAGGCGGCAACAATGCTGGCCACACGGTCATTGCCAATGGCACAAAGTACGTGCTCCACCTGCTACCTTCCGGAATCCTCTGGGACGACAAGCTGAATGTGATTGGCAACGGTGTGGTCATCGACCCAATCGGCCTCGTTCAGGAAATCGAGCGGATTGAAGCGCAAGGCATCGCAATCACTCCGAGCAAGCTCTTGATCTCAGACCGAGCTCATGTGGTGTTGCCGCTTCACAAAGAACTGGATGCCGCACGGGAAGCTGCTCTTGGGGATCAGAAAATCGGTACGACCAAGCGCGGCATCGGTCCAGCCTACGCTGACAAGGTGAACCGCTGTGGTCTCCGCATCGCCGATTTCCTCGACCGTGAATTCACGACCCAGCAAATCAAACGTCGCGTTGCGGATGCCAATGAGGTTCTCGTCCGCCACGACCTTCAGACGTTCGATGCCGATCAAGTGATCGAGGAGGTCTATGCCGCTTTCGAGCGTCTACGTCCTCACGTGTCGAACACCATTCCAGCTCTTCACACCGCTTGGAAGTCTGGCAAGAATCTACTGTTCGAGGGTGCGCAAGGCACTCTCTTGGACATCGATTTTGGAACCTATCCTTTTGTCACTTCCTCCAACACCACTTCAGGCGGCTCATGCACCGGCACCGGCCTTCCACCCACCGCGATCCAAGGAGTCATCGGAGTTTGCAAAGCCTACACCACGCGCGTTGGATCCGGTCCGTTTCCGACGGGAGATGAAGGCCTTTCCGATTACCTTCACGGCCTTGGTCGGGAATTCGGGGCCACGACCGGCCGTCCACGTGGCTGCGGTTGGCTCGACACCGTCTTGCTTCGCTTCGCCTGCATGGTCAATGGCGTCACTGGCCTCGCGGTGACGAATGTCGATGGACTCGACGAGTACGAAACGCTGCAAATCTGCACCAGCTACGACATCGATGGCGAAATCCACACGCTGCCGCCTGCCGACCGCAAGGCATGGGATCGCGCGGTGCCAATCTACGAAACCCTGCCTGGCTGGAAATGCGACACCACCGGATGCACAAGCTTCGAGTCACTCCCATCACAAGCGAAGGCCTACCTCGCACGCTTGGCCGAGCTTTGCGGCGCACCGATTGCATTCGTCGGCGTCGGACCAGACCGCCTTCAGACATTGGTGGTCAGATAAATCGATCATCGAGCCCTCCCACGCGACTCCATGCCCGATCATCCTCAAACTCCCCGCCACATTGCCATCATCATGGATGGAAATGGTCGCTGGGCGAAGGAGCGTGGAATGCCGAGGCTGGAAGGTCACCGTGCCGGTGCCGAATCAGTTCGAGAGATCATGGAGTCATGCATCAAACTTGGGGTCGAATACCTCACGCTTTATGCATTCTCATCCGAAAACTGGAGCCGACCCGCGACTGAAGTCAGCGCGTTGATGGCGCTACTCAATCGATTTCTAGCAGAAAAAGCCAAGGACCTCGATCGCCAAGGAGTCCGACTTCTTGCGATCGGTCAGTTGGATCGCTTGCCCGAACCAACACGCAAACTCGTTGAGAAAATTCAGGACCAAACGGCTCACCACACCACCATGACATTGGTGCTCGCACTCTCCTACGGTGGCCGCGAAGAAATCGTCGCCGCAGCGCGTTCTCTCGCAGAAGACGCCGTTTCCGGAATCATTCACCCCGATGCCATTGATAGCGAACTCTTCGCTTCAAAGCTGCAAACCGCTGGAATTCCTGATCCTGATCTCTTGATCCGTACCTCAGGAGAAATGCGAGTCTCGAACTTCCTGCTTTGGCAAATCAGCTATGCGGAGATGGTAATCGTGAAAACGTTTTGGCCAGACTTCAGGCAAGGCCACCTCATGGATGCAGTGGAAGAGTATCAACGCCGTCATCGCAGGTTTGGCGCGCTTTAGTTCTCCCGTTGGCGTACACGCCAAGCGTGCAAAAAGAATCCCATGGCCACGAGGAACATGAAGAGTGAGAAAAATTGCCCCTTGGTTAGAAAGCCAACCATGGCCGCATCCGGCTCGCGGAACTGCTCGCCTAGAATCCGAAACGCCGCATAGAGCGCAAAAAACAAACCGGTGATCACCCCATCCGGAGCTTTTGGAAAACGGACGCGTACCGACCAAAGAATCACAAAGAGCAGCGCACCTTCTAACAGCGCCTCATAAAGCTGCGACGGATGCCTTGCCGCAAGGTAGTCTCCCAAGGTTCGGGACACGGCCGGGTTTTCGCGAGCCGCAGCAATCAATGGATCGATCGACTTTGCCTCAAGCAGCGATGGATCGATCCGACTGCAAGCCTGCCATGCCAGTTCCTGAGTCGGTTGCGATTCATCTGGCAACGAAAGCGGGAACTTGACCGCCCATGGCACCCCGATTGCCACCCGACCATAGAGCTCGCCATTGACAAAATTCGCAAGCCTTCCAAAAAACAAGCCGACGGGGCCCACCACGCACAACCCATCCGCAAGAGCCGCCCATGAGATGCGATGCCTCTTGGCATAGATCCAAGTGAAAACGGTCAATCCGATGATGCCACCATGGCTGGCCATTCCGCCCTGCCACACTCGGAAGACCACGAGTGGATCCGCGGCAAGGTTCGCCCAGCCAACCTTGGGCAATTGATAGAAAAACACATAGCCGAGTCGCCCACCAAGAAAGACCCCAAACAGCGCACAACCCGCAATAAAGTCGCCTATTTTTTCAGGCTTCAGCACCCACAGCCCCCGGGCCGTCAGATTCTTGAGAATGTAGAACCCAGCGACAAACCCGGCAAGATAGGCAAGTCCATACCACCTCAGCGCAAGACCTCCAAAGATAGGGAGCGCAATCGGGTTCAGGTCATGCACATACGTTCCGAGCACGGTACTAGCACAACACGATCCCCTTCCCTCTGGCAAGCTAGGATCCATTTTCTGATTCTTCAGGATAGGATTTTCCAAAATCATGCTTAAGCTCAAGGCATGCCGAGCAAGAAAGAACTCCTCGACCTTCAATTCGTTGACGCGCGCCACATGCTGATCAACCTCGCGGCATTCTTAGATCGGATCGACCGCCACCCCGGTGAGGACGATCATCGACTCACCGCACTCAAAGCGGCCATTCCCGTGATCCTCGAAAACCGCCCCGACCGAGCAAAGGCGGTGCTGGAGTCCATGTCCGACCACTCGACCCATCTTCCTCAATCAGCCCCCTTCCAAGGGGCAACCGGTGCCCCACCCGCTGAGCCCAGCTCCATTCCGTCCGATCGCTGAAATCCTTTTCTCCCTTTGATCCTTCTCCTAAGGACACCTTCAACGCATGAAATACATTGAACCCCATGCCCACATGGTCAGTCGTACAACCGACGACTATGAGAAACTCGCTCTGGCAGGTTGTGAAGCCTTATGCGAACCCGCATTCTGGGCTGGATTCGATCGCTCGTCGGCCGATGGCTTCTATGACTATTTCCGTCAGCTGACCGAGTACGAGCCGAAGCGTGCGGCAAAATACGGGATTCGTCACTACTCTTGGCTCTGCATCAATCCGAAGGAGGCCGACGACCCAGGCTTTGCCCGCGAGGTGATGAGTATCATCCCTCAATTTCTCGACAGCCCTACGGTGTTAGGCATTGGTGAAATCGGACTAAACAAGAACACCCGCAACGAACTCACCATCTTTGAGGAGCACGTCCAACTGGCACTCGACCGCAATTTGCCCATCTTGATCCACACGCCACACCTTGAGGACAAACTCAAGGGCACCCGCCTGATCCTCGACTCGCTCAAATCGTTTTCCAAATTGGATCGCGGAAAGGTAATCATCGACCACGTCGAGGAACACACGATCGCGCACGTCCTCGATGCTGGATACTGGGCGGGCATGACGCTTTATCCCGAAAGCAAGTGCACGCCAAACCGAGCCATCGACATGTTAGATATTTATGGCAGCGAACGGCTCTGGGTGAATTCCGCCTGCGACTGGGGCCACTCTGATCCACTGGCCGTTCCCAAGTGTGCCTTGGAAATGAGGCGTCGAAAATATAGCCCTGCCATGATCGATCAAATCGTCTATAAGAACCCGCGCAATTTCCTCAGTCAATCTGCCAAATTTGCGGCCCATCACCCACTCCCTTGAAAGTCGCATCCTCTCACCTCTCCTACTGCACCAACATCCACCCTGCGGAGACTTGGGCGCAAACCGCCGCAGTCCTCCAATCCCACGTTCTTGCCGTACGGGATCGCCTGAGAGCTTCCGGCACCCTTGGACCCGCTGAGCCATTTGCAATCGGCCTGAGACTTTCTGCAGTGGCCGCAACTGAATTATTAGAAGGCAATCAACTTGCTGAGTTACGCGACTGGTTAGAAGATAACCAGACCTACGTTTTCACCATCAATGGATTTCCTTATGGCAGTTTTCACGGAACGCGGGTCAAGGAACAAGTGTTCATGCCCGACTGGACCGACCGCGCGCGACTGGAGTACACCAAAGACCTATTCAAGATCCTTGCCGTGATCGCAAGCCCGGATGCAGGAGCCTCGGTTTCGACCTTACCAGGATCTCACAAGAGCTTCGAGCGTGATGAAAGTCGCATCCTTGGGCACCTCATCGAGTTGGCTTCGTGGTTGGACGAGCTTGCTGCGGCCACCGGTTTGGATTTCCATCTCGGGCTTGAGCCAGAGCCCCTCGGGCATTTTGAAAACACCACCGAGACCCTCGCGTTCTTCGCAAGACTTCAGGCCGCCTCACCCGACCCCGAAATGACCCGTCGTCGGATCGGAGTGAACTACGATGCCTGCCACTTCGCACTCGAATACGATGTCGCGCACGACGCACTCGAAGCACTGACCGGGGCTCAAATCCGGATATCCAAAATCCATCTTTCGAGCGCCCTCGCCCTCGATCCACGGGACCCATCTGCGCTTGCTGCGATCCGCGGCTTTGACGAACCAGTCTACTTCCACCAAGTCCTCCTGCGAACACCCGCAGCGGAAGTTCTGCGATTTATTGATCTACCTGCCTTCTTCGCAGCTGTCGACCTTAGGGAGATCGATCCTGCGGGTTTCGAAGAAATGCGAGTGCACTTTCACATTCCGCTCGATTCTGAACCTGAGCCTCCACTCCGCTCGACATTAAATCAGACTCAAGCGGTGCTCGATTGGCGGCGTGACCATCTTGACGCCTGCCAGCACTATGAGATCGAAACCTACACTTGGGGCGTCTTGCCTCCAGGGATGCAGCGGCCCATCGAGGAACAAATCGCCGGCGAATACCTGTGGGTGTTGGCGAATACCTGATCGAAGCATCCGTCTTCGGCCACGATTCAAAATCCAAAAAAATCCCGCCAACGGAATAACCGATGACGGGATTGATGAAAATTAAAAATTGAGGTTGATTAGAACGTTTGAACGCGGCTGTGGCTGAAGCCGTTTTCAAAACCAAGCTCAGGTGGGAACTCGGAAAGACCGTCCTTCACATTCATTTCGATCCGGTTGTCTTCACCACAACGCTGATACGGTGGCTTGAAGGTGCCACGATAGGTTGGGATAGTGAAGGTGATCAACTCGAAGCATCCATAACCCAACCGGCGAAGGCCACGGCTGGTTCCATCGACGATGCCGTAGGTGTAGCCAGAGTTGCGTCCTTGCTCATCGCCCTTACGGACCATTTGCTCTGGGATCTCGACGAATCCATAGACGATGTTGCTCAATGCCCGGCCAAGCTTCCGAGTCGCCGTGTAGGTCGATCCTGGAGGTGCTTGGATATCCGCGAATACTGCGCCGCTGAGGGCTACGAAGGTACTAGCAATAACTAGGAGTTTTTTCATGCTGAGAGGAGGTTACTGGATCGGATACGGGGTTGGCAACGGGAATTTAAGGAATTCGAAATTATTTTTAGAGTTCAAAGCTCAGAACCCGAATGATCCCGGGTGTGGCCCGAAGGGCCTCGAGCAATTCGGCGGGCGGATTGGTGTCCACCTCAATCACCGTCACCGCTCTCTGACGGTCACCGGTTCGGCTAAGCGCCATGTTGGCAATGTTCACCGACGCGCCACCCAGCGAGGTGCCGATCGTGCCAACGATGCCAGGGCGGTCGTCATTTTCGACAAACAAGAATTTGCCGGTTGGGTTCGTTTCAACGTGATGTCCAGCGATGTGAACAATCCGGGCAGATTTACCAAAGAACGTTCCGGCAACAGTGCAGACTTCTTTACCCTTGATGGCGGAGACCTCGATGAGTTCCGTACAATTCGTCGCAAGCGCGGCGGTTGACTCGGTCACACTGATTCCGTGCGACTTGGCGATGGCTGGGGCGTTCACGAGATTCACGTGCGCCTCATCATAGGCCTCCGAAAGGAACCCGCTGAGAACCTTGCGTGTCACCAACTCCGTATCGAGTTCGGAAACCGGTCCGAGATACGAAACACGGATGGCATCGGATTGCCCTGGAGCAATCTTCGAAAGGAGCTTGCCAAGCGAGTTGGCGAGGTCGAGATAGGGCCCTACACTCTCGAGCGTGCGGCTGTCCAAATTCGGCATATTGACCGCATTGCGGATCTCACCGGTGACGAGGAAATCACGGACTTGGTGAGCCACTTCGATGCCCACATTTTCCTGCGCCTCGGCGGTCGATGCTCCCAAATGTGGAGTGAAGACACACTTTTTCACCCCAAACAACGGGAAGTCCGCCGTAGGAGGCTCGGTCTCAAAGACATCCAGAGCAATTCCAGCGAGATGACCCGAGTCAATGTGCGCCTTGGCTGCAGCTTCGTCAACGAGTCCTCCCCGAGCGCAATTGATGATCAAAGCCCCTGGGTTCATGAGTCCGATGCGCTCGGCATTCAGAATGTGCTGTGTTTCGGGCGTCAGCGGAATGTGCAAGGTCACCACGTCCGCGCCAGTTAGGGCAATGGCAGCGCTCTCTGCGAGCTCGACTTTGAGCGATTGAGCGCGAGCCGCGGTCAAGAAAGGGTCATAAGCTACTACGGTCATTCCGAAGGCCTGTGCCCGCTTCGCGAACTCACTTCCGATCCGGCCCATGCCCAAAATCGCAAGGCGCTTCCCACAAAGCTCTACGCCTTCAAACGACTTTCGATCCCACTTGCCCGCGATGATGGAAGCGTGAGCCTGAGGGATGTTTCGGGCCAGCGACAGCATGAGGGTAAATGCATGCTCCGCAGTGGAAATCGTGTTGCCGCTCGGAGTGTTCATAACCACCACCCCGTGGTCGGTGGCGGCGGCGCGGTCGATGTTGTCTACCCCTACCCCGGCGCGACCGATGGCTTTCAGATTCTTCGCTGCCTCGAAAACTTCAGGCGTCACCTTCGTTTGCGATCGAACCACGAGGCCATGATAGTCACCGATGATCTTGAGGAGTTCATCCGGCTTCAGCCCAGTGTTGACGTCGACTGAGATATCCGGGGCGGAGCGAAGCGCTTCTACACCTTTTTCAGAAATAGGGTCTGAGACCAGCACACGATAGGTTGCCATAGGACGTGTGAATTAACCCAGCACCCGCTCACTGGCAAGGACTGCGATAGAAAAATTTGAGACCCACCAAGGGCATGCACTTCATTCGATGCTCATTTGATCTCCACCCCGCTCTTGGGACGGATCCAACGCTGAACTTTTCCACCCTGCACCAAGGCCTTTGCCTGTAGCGTCTTGATCCCGAAAATGGTCTCCGCCTTGTAGGACACCACCCCGGTCTGAAACTTCTCGCCATCAACGAGCTCCTCGCCTTCAGACTTCCAATCCAGCACCTGATCGAGGGTGAATTCCTTGATCTGACCGTTTTTCACGCTGTCTTTCATGAGCTGGACCACGTCGAAATTCCCGCCATCCGCTGCGTCCGCTGGCTCAGTCACTTGCACGGGCTCGTCTGCGGGCCGATTGGGAGGTTCCACCACTGAGGCGATGGACTGCTCTGGCTCAAACTTGTCTTCCACCACCACAACCTGAGGCTCGGGTGCTGGAGCGCTCGTTTCAGGAGAGGCTGGAGGTGCTGATGGCTCGACCTTGGCCGCGTGGGCAGCAGCAATTTGCTGCAACAGATCGGTCTCCCCCACAGGGATCCTTCCGACGAACGCAGCATCCTCCGGACTCACCACGGCATTTCCCCCGTCAATCCGCACCAACTTCAACTTGCTTCCAGCCTCGATCCGCATGACCTGCCGCGCGGCAGCGTTGACCGCGTCAAGCCCGTTGTTGACCGTGACTTGGCTCGGCAATTGATCGGCGGGGATACTCGAAAGATCCACCTGAACCCCACCATCCAGTTGCAACATCACCCGAGTGTTTGCCGCCTTCTCCGCTGCACTCGGCTCAACACCTGTCAGCGCGTGTCGCAAGCTTGGTTCAACCAAATACCCAAGGTATCCAGCAACAGCAATAATCGTGAGAGTGAAGAAAGTCTTCATGCTTGAAATCATCTTTAAGGATGGCAGACGACCTTGAAAAGTTTTTTCCAAACGTCCTATTTCAATCTCCCGAGGAGGCCTCCAAGTGCGCCAAGGCCTTCTGAAAGCTCGAATTCGCCAAATAATGCCGCAGTTGCGCATCCACCGAGGCCCGATGCGAGACCGTCCATGCCGAGATTTTTTCAGAAACTTCCTGTAACCCACTCAAATGCCCCGCAGGATCACGATCCCTCCACGCGTGGTCTTCAATGATGGCGATGCGGCGGCGTAAAAGCTCGATGAGTTCAGCAGTCATGGGCGATGCACCGATTGAAACAGATCCCTCGCCAGTCTACCACCACCGATTGCCTCAGGAACCACGAAATTCCAGCTCAAATCCCTGCCCGCTCGAAATACGCCAGAAACTTGCTGGATAACGTCGCGATTTCCCCTCTCAATCTCCCCCAGAAACTATGTTTGTCATCTCGACCGCCGCACTCAAACGAAACACAGCCATTTTGCGCGATGTCAAAGAAGCCGCAAACTGCCACCTGGTTTTAGCTCTCAAGGGGTTCTCGTGCTGGAAGGCATTCCCCTACCTCGCGGACGACCTCGACGGCTGTTGCGCCTCAGGTCTCTGGGAGGCTTGGCTCGCTCGCGACTATTTTCAAAAGCACATCATCACCTACTCTCCCGCTTACGATGACGATGACATCGAAGCGCTCTGCGAATTCACCCACCACCTCGACTTCAACTCGATTTCTCAGTGGCTCCGCTTCCGAGACACCATCATGGCTCACCCGCGTTTTCAAAGCGGTGAGCTACTCTGTGGCCTGCGCATCAATCCAGAATGCTCGACCGGAGACACGCCGATCTACGACCCTTGCGTGCCAGGATCGCGACTCGGCGTCACGGCGGATCAGCTCGTCGGCCAAGACCTAACAGGTCTATCAGGCCTGCACTTTCACACACTCTGCGAGCAAAATTCCGACGCACTCGAACAAACCCTGTCTGCAGTCGGCGAAAAATTTGGCCACCTGCTCACCTCGCCTCAATTCACCTACCTCAACATGGGTGGTGGTCACTGGATCACCAAGCCGTTCTATGACCGCGAACGCCTCATTCGCCTCGTGCGGGAAACCCAAGAGAAATATTCGGTCAATGTTTGGTTAGAGCCTGGTGAAGCCGTGGCCATTCACACCGGGGTGCTACGTGCCAGCGTAATGGATGTATTCGAATCCGCCGGCCACCGCCTCGCGATCCTCAGCATTTCAGCAACCGCTCACATGCCGGATGTGATGGAAATGCCGTATCGACCCGATGTGTTTTTGGTGGATTCCACTCCGAGTGGTAGCGCACAACCGGCCGTCACGTTCGAGGGGGAAAACTATCATGCCGCCACCGAATCGGGACCATACACCTACCGCCTCGGCGGGCCTACCTGCCTCGCGGGCGATGTGGTCGGCGATTTCGCATTCCACCGAGAGCTCCGAGTGGGCGACACCTTGGTATTCGATGACATGGCACACTACACCATGGTAAAAACTACGACATTTAACGGGGTTAAACACCCACCCATCGCCTTGCAACACGACGACGGTTCGCTCGAAATCCTTCGCGAATTCACCTACGCCGACTTCCGCGATCGCTTATCCTAACCGAAAAATCATGAAGACCGCCATCACTTTGTGCCAAGTTCCCGAAGCCCTCGGAGGGCCATTCGTTTTCCGCAGCCCCCTGCCCGAAGCCTTCGCAAGCGCCGCAGCCGCTGGGTTCGATGCCGTGGAGTTGTTCCTTCCCGGCCCAGATTTCATCTCAGTAGACGAGGTGAAAGCCCTCGCAGAGACCCACCAGCTTGAGATTGCGGCTGTTGGCACCGGCGCTGGAATGCTACGCCATGGGCTATCGATCACCGATGCTTCGGAAGAAAAACGAAATGACGCACTCAATTTTGTCCTAGCGATGATCGACTTCGGCGGCGCGCTCAACGCCCCTGCAATCCTCGGATCGATGCAAGGGAGAAACACCCACGACCATGCATTCAGCCAACTTGCGGAAGGACTCCGATCCTGCGGCGAGCGAGCGGCCACTCATGGTGTGCCCTTCATTTACGAACCCCTCAACCGCTACGAGACCAACCTGTTCAACCGCTTGAAGGACGCGGCACAATTCATCGATCTTCACAGCCTAACGAATGTCGTCATCCTTGCCGACCTGTTCCACATGAACATCGAGGAGACGGACCTAGCCGCCGCCATCAAAGATGCCGCGAAACACATCGGACACGTTCATTTCGCCGACTCCAATCGCCAAGCCATGGGATTCGGTCACACCAACCCGACAGCAGTAATGACAACGTTGCGTGAGATCGGTTACCATGGTTACCTTTCTGCTGAAATTTTACCACTCCCGGATCCGTTATCTGCTGCGATACAAACCATCAAGTCGATCCAATCCCATCTCTAACATGAAAACACGCCCACTAGGCAAAACCGGCATCGAATTGCCGATCCTTTCGTTTGGCGCATCCTCACTCGGTGCCGAGTTCCGCTCGATCACCCTGGACGAGGCGATGCAATCTACCAAAACCGCCATCAATCTCGGCATGAATTTCATTGATACCTCGCCATTCTACGGTCGCGGCATGTCTGAAATTCTCCTAGGCCTAGGACTCAAAGGGATCCCTCGCGACCAATATCTGCTAGGAAGTAAACTCGGTCGTTACACCCACACGCATTTCGATTTCTCGGCAAAACGCGTCGAAGAATCGGTCCACACATCGCTCCTGCGCCTCGGCACCGATCACTTGGATGTCCTGCTGCTTCATGATGTGGAGTTCGTCCCGCTTCCACAAATTTGGGAGGAGACCCTCCCCGCGGTCCTCAAACTCAAAGCGCAAGGAAAGGTCCGCGCCATCGGATTCTCGTGCTATCCTCTCAAAACCATTCACACGGTGCTCGACCATGTGGAAAACGAGATCGACTGCGTCCTAGCCTACAATCGCTACACGCTCCAAAATACCACTTTCGTCGATGACATCCTACCACGCCTCGCTGCGAAAAATATCGGAGCGATGAATGCCGGACCATTCTCTGCGAGATTACTCACCAACGCGGAACTTCCCGTGTGGCTCAAAGAATCGGATGAGGTGAAAGCGGCTGCTCGCGCTGCTGCCAAGCTCTGCGCCGACCGCGGTGTCGACATCGCTCAGCTCGCCATCCAGTTTTCATGCGAACATCCTGGACTCGCCACGACGATCGCAGGATCCGCGAACCCAACGAACATTCGCAAGTGGGCGGAGTGGCTCGAGCAACCCATCGATCGAAGCCTATTAGAAGAAGTGCTCGCCATCTTTGCTCCGGTAAAGGACTCGGGCCACGTTGAGGGACTCCCAGAAAACAACTGATGAAAGCGATTCAATTCACGTCACCCAAGGAAATCACAGTCGTCGACCTCGACGAACCTCTGCGTCCTGAACCCGGCGAGGCGCTAGTACGCACCCACCGCATGGGCATCTGCGGGACCGATCTCGCCTGCTACCTTGGCAAATTTCCATTCTTCGCCTACCCGCGGACACCCGGCCACGAACTCGGCCTTGAAGTCGTCGCGGTTGCAGATGATGTCACGAATGTAAAACCCGGCGATAAGTGCTCGCTTGAGCCTTACGTCAATGACCCGCAGTCCACCACCTCACAAAGCGGCTCACCGAACTGCTGCCCAGGCGTGCAAGTGGTCGGCGTCCACAACAACGGTGGACTCCGCAAAGGGATCTTTGCGGTTCCCGCCCGCAAGCTTCATGCCGGCAATGATCTAACCTATGATCAATTGGCCTTGGTCGAGACTCTCGCCATCGGCTACCACGCAGTCCAACGCGGCAACCCACAACCCGGCGAAACGGTGCTGGTAATCGGGGCGGGTCCGATCGGCCTCGCGTGCCTCGAATTCCTCAAGCTCATGGAGGTGAAAACCATCGTGATGGACATGGTCCAAAGCCGCTTGGATTTCTGCCAGAAACACCTCGGCATCCACCACGCGATCGCCTTCAACGCCGACGGTTCACATCTCGCCGAACTCGAAACCATCACGGGCGGACAGCTCGCGAATGTCGTCATCGATGCAACCGGAAATCCACATTCGATGTCCACTTGCTTCGATTACGCAGCCTTCACTGGTCGCGTGGTGTACGTCGGGATCACCACCGCCGATCTCACTTTCCCCCACGCCACCGTCTTCCATCGCAGAGAAATCACGCTGCTTGCCTCCCGCAACGCAATGCCCGACGATTTTGATAAAATCATCCAGTTGATTCGCGAAGGAAAGATCAATACCAGTCTCTGGATCACTCACCGCATCGATTTTGACGATGTCCCGTCTGAGTTTGAAAAATTTACCGATCCCGCACTTGGCGCGATCAAAGCCATCATTGAAGTTAACGAATCCCTATGAAAAAATGCCCTAAATACACCTTCGGCGTCGGCGATCGCTTCGCCAACGGTGCCCATGCCCAACTCGCCGCTTTTGTCGAAGCCAAGAAATTCGGCATCGACATCACACCGGTATGGAACAAGTCGAACCGCGAACACAACATCATCGGCTCAGAACCATCACAGACTCGTGCAGCCGCTAACAAAGCCGTAGCCGATCTCGGATGGACAGGCGAATATCTGTTAGATGCTGACCACATCAACCTCTCGACCGTCGATCGATTTGTGTCCCCATGCGATTTCTTCACCCTCGACGTTGCGGACGACATCGGCGAAGCCGCAGCACCCGCAGATGTGGCAGCCTTTATCGCGAAGCACCCTGAGTTGATCGGCACCATCACCATCGAGGGCATTGCCGAACCCTTTGAAATCACTCAGTCGGATGTCGAAAAGACGGCGAACCAATTCCTCAAAGCGACACAAAAGGCCGCGGCGATCTATCAGCACATTGTCGCCGCCAAGGGCGGCGTGGATGAATTTGTCACCGAGGTCTCGATGGATGAAACCGAAAGCCCCCAAACTCCACCTGAGCTTCTC
>CAILVZ010000393.1 GCA_903837825.1 Akkermansiaceae bacterium
GTGAGCTGTTTGGCAAATGCACTGCGTTGCTTGCTTCTTTTGAGTGTTTCGACCAACACCCCTTCGGCCGCTTGCTTCAGCGCGGTATTTGGGTGATATTGCACGACCGCTAGAAGGTCTGCGAGTTGTTCGTCGCCTGAAAAAGGGCTCAGAATTTGCAGGGCAGCGACCGCTGAGTTCACGTCCTTTGTCTTGCGCGCGAAGTCTAACAGGCTTTGGACCATCGCGCGGTTCGAACGCTTTCCAATAACGGAGAGGATGAGTGCCTTGCGAGTCTCTGGGAGCAGTTGCGTGCTGGTGGTCGCGAACTCGGTAAGGCGTGCATCGAAGTTTGTTCGATCTACCGGCTTCGCGATGGTGAGAAGTTGGAAAATCGCTTTTTGCATTTCTTCGGTGTCGGCATTTGCCGCTTCATTGAGGAAGCAATCCAATTCTTGGTCGGAGAGGATGATTTCTTTTGTGTTAGAAGATCGGGCTTGGGCGAGTAGAAGGCTGTGGCGTTGGCTCTGCCTGTGCTGATCGATTCGTTTGGCGAGCAATGATCCAGCGAGGGCAAGCATCACGATCCCTGCGGCCACGAACGTGATTCTGAGGCTGACACCTGAATTTTTCTTGAATTCGGTGGGGGTGGCATGCGCTCCAACGGGGTGATGGATGTGCGAAGTTGTGATGGGAATCGGGCACTCAAGCGCGGCCTCGTAAATGCTCGGCTTGGAGCCCTCGGGTGGCAGGAGCGGTTGGGGTGCAGTGATTTTGACGAGTGGTGGGGGAGGATCGGTTGCGGCTGCGGGGGGAGATGGTGTGAGCTCGTGGATCGATGCTACCCTAGGGGCGGCAAGCCGTGGTCTAGGGGCGTTTGCGTTGAGCGTGCGAGGCTTCCCCAAGCTCAGGGCTGGATGCAGGCTCTGATCGTTTTGAAGGAACACCTGAAGGGCATCGCGCGCCGATGCGGGACGATCGGTCCGCATGCGGTTGATGAGCCACATGATCCATTCGCAGACCCAAAAAGGGATGTCGGCCCGAAGATCCTGCAATGGAATCACGCGATGCTCGAGGTGGGCATTCATCACCTCCTCAACGGTCGTCCCCTGGAAGGGTTCGATGCATGTCAGTGCTTGATAATACACGCAGCCCATCGCATAGAGGTCCGCGCGACAATCTAACAGGACGCGTTCGAATTGCTCAGGAGCCATGAAGAAAATGGATCCGAAAACGCTACCTGATGTTTTGAGCGTTTCGTGTGACTGCGAGTGCGTCAGGGTGGCGAGGCCGAAATCCACGATTTTCGTTTGAAATTTTCCGGATGGTAACCAGCTGAGCATCAAGTTCGATGGCTTGATGTCGCTGTGAATCATCTTGAGTTCATGAGCGGCGATCAATCCTTCTTGCGTCTGAAGCGCGAGTTCCCGGAAGTCAGGCCAAGTCAGTGGCGCCTGCTGGATGAGGTCGTCGAGGGTTTTGCCGCTGATCAATTCCATCACCACGAACGGGCCATTGGCATCGGATTCCACGTCGTAAATGGTGACGATATTGGGGTGCTGGAGCGATGCGAGTGCACCAGCCTCCTTGACCAACTGGCGAGTCGATTCTTCTTGGAGTGCTGGGTCGTCGGTCGTCAGTGGGATCCGCTTGATGGCGACTTCGCGGTTCATTCGAGTGTCATAGGCACGGAATACCGCACCAAGTCCACCTTGGCCGATTTTCTCTCGAATCTCATAGCGTGTTTCCATTTCTCGAGTGTCACGCAGGATCAGACCTCTTGTGGGTGGGTGCCCTCGGCAATGGCCCGACTCCAAAAGCCAATTGCAGCTCAATAACGCCTCGATTCGGGTCTTCGTCAACTGGCGGTGAGTTGATCTTGCCACGCTGGGGATTTGGTTCATCTTCGGTCCAGTTATGATGCAGTCATTGATCGAGATTTGGTTCAGTTGGGTTCACGAGTGGGGCTATGGCGGGGTGATTCTCCTGATGGCGATGGAAAGCTCGATTTTTCCAGTTCCGAGTGAGCTGGTGGTTCCGCCGGCAGCGATTCTTGCGGCGCAGGGCGGGGGGATGTCGGCGATGGGCGTGGTATTGGCTGGGACGTTTGGATCGTGGCTTGGGTCAGCAATCACTTACTGGGTTGCGTTTTTTGTCGGCCGCCCGGTGGTAATGCGATTTGGGAAATTTTTCCTCATGCCGCCCGAGAAAATCGAGCGTGCCGAAAGGTTCACCCATCGGTACCAAGGTGGTGGGATCTTTTTTGCGCGGTTGTTGCCGGTGATTCGCCATTTGATTTCAATCCCTGCGGGAATCATCCGCATGGGTTTCCTCAAGTTCAGTGCGCTGACGGTGGTTGGATCCGCGATCTGGTGCTACGTGCTCACGGTGCTCGGCCAAAAAGTGGGGGGACAATTGGACGCCCAGCAGATGGAGGCGCTGAAAAAAGGCAAGGGCGTTGACCTCACCCATTTGATTCACGCGGTGAAGCATGAGGCGGTTTGGGTTATTGCGGCCATCGCCTTGGTTTGCGGGCTTTATTTTCTCGCGCTCAGGCTCACTAACCGCAAGGGCGAGTGAACTTGGGCTTAACTGGACTCAGGACGTGAGTCGCGGTTGAGCAAGTCTTTCATGGCGAGCGGTACGGGCTTGCCCTCGTGGAGAACACTGAAGACGGCGTCGATGATGGGGGTGCGGACGCCCACTCGGCGGGCCGCCTCGTGAATCGATAGGGTGTTCGGGATACCCTCTGCGATCATTCCGAGTGCTGCGACGGTTTCATCAAGCGTCTTGCCGCTACCCAGCGCGAGACCGACTCGGTGGTTGCGCGAGTGCTCCGAAAAGCAGGTCACGATCAGATCGCCGACGCCCGAAAGGCCTGAGAATGTTTCAAGCCGTCCGCCGAGCGCGGTGCCGAGGCGGGTCATTTCTGCGAGCGCCCGGGTGACCAATGCTGCCACCGCATTGTCGCCCAAGCCGAGGCCGTGGGCCATCCCTGCGGCGATTGCATAGACGTTCTTGACCGCACCTCCGAACTCGATTCCTGCAAGGTCGTCGCTCGTGTAGGATCGGAAGTGGGGTAGTGTGAAAACGTTTTGGAGGCGCACTGCCAGGTCGTGGTCATCCGCGCCGATCACCGCGCAGGTTGCCATTCCGGTGGCGATTTCCTCCGCGTGGTTTGGGCCAGAAAGCACCGCGATCGGATTCGTCGGGAAGATTTCTGCTAAAATCTGACTCATGCGGTCACCGGTGGATTTTTCGATTCCCTTGGCGCACGAGAGCAAAATGGCATGGCTCGGGAGTCCTGCCTCGAGGAGGTTTCGTGCGGTCTCGCGAGTGGCTGATGTCGGGACGGCGAAGATCACCAACGGGTGATTGAGCGCCTCCGCAAGATGGCAGGATGCTCTGACATTTTCTGCTAGAAGAATGTCGGTGAGATAATCTGGATTTTGGTGGTCGCGATTGATCGAATCCGCCATTTCCGCGTCGCGGCCGATAAGGACGATTTCATCGAGACGAGTCTCTAATAGCTTTGCGATTGCCGTGCCAAATGAGCCAGAGCCGAGGATCGCAGCGGATTTTAACATGGCTTCACCCATCGGTGGATTTCGGTTTGCGGTTGAAGCGGTGCTCCGTGCCTTCCTTCAAGCGTTGGATGTTTGACCGGTGTTTCCAAATGGCGAGGACCGCGATAAGGATGCTAAAGCCAAAGAGTGGTTTGTTCCAAGTGCCATTCTGGATCTTTCCATGAAGCCATGATCCTAACAGGGTCATCAGCGGCAGCGCTGCAGCGGCCACGATGCTTGCCAGTGAGACGTAGCGGCTGATGCTGAAGACTAAGAGCCAAATGGCTGCTAGGATTAACACCGCAGCCGGCATCAACGCGATCAACACGCCAGCGGAGGTTGCGATGCCCTTGCCGCCTTTGAAACCGACCCACGGCGAGTAGTTGTGGCCGAGAATGGCAAACAACCCTGCAAGCACTTGGAAGAACTGAGCGGTAAGCATCGGGAAATTCTTCGCATAGGGCTCGAGGTGGGAGATCATCATCGGGTTTTTCATGCCCTCATATCGGATGAGCGAGATCGCGATGATGGTGGGAATGAGGCCTTTGAGCATGTCCAACACCAGGCAGATGATGCCATACTTTTTACCGACCACGCGTAGCACGTTGGTTGCGCCTATGTTTCCTGAGCCGTGCTCGCGGATATTGATGCCCCTCGCCCGTGAGATGATTAGGCCGAAGGGGATTGAGCCTAATAAAAAAGCGATGAGCGGCGAGAGCCAGAGTTGCATGAAGATTTGGTAAGTGTTGGTTCACTCAGCCTTGGCAGACTCGATCACCATGTTCTCGGTTGGAACATCGCCAGCGGGTGCTTCGATCTTTTCACCGGTCACTGGGTGGCGCATTGTCAGCATTCCAGTGGTGGTGGAGACTCCCTTGATTTTGTTCACGACCTCCATGCCCTCAACCACTTTGCCGAACACCGCATACCCGCCATTGCTGGGGAAATTAAGCATATCGTTGTCCGCGACGTTGATGAAGAACTGGGAGGTCGCACTGTTCGGGTCGTTGGTGCGGGCCATGGCGATGGTGCCGATCGAGTTTTTCAGGCCGTTTTTGCCCTCGTTCACAATGCCTTTCCCGGTTTCTTTTTCCACGAGCTTGTTGCCATCCAGCGCGAATCCGCCACCTTGGATCATGAACCCGTCGATCACCCGGTGGAAGACCGTTCCGTCGTAATGCTTTTGATTCACATAGCTGAGGAAATTGGCAACTGTGACTGGAGCTTTCTCCGAATCGAGTTCGATCACGATGTCACCTTTGTTGGTTTTTAGACGAACCTTTGAGGACTTGGCAACGGCTGGGGCAGGCGTGGCCGCTGGATTTGAGGGCTCCTTGTCGGCTTTGCAGGATGCGAGGACCGCAAAAATTGCGAGCGAAATGAGAGAGAGTTGGCGTTTCATCAGGGGAATTTTTAGGGCATGGAGGCCAACTGTGCAAGCGCCGTTGGAGGAGTGGTGCTAGGGTTCTTGCTAACCCCGTTTGAGTGCCAATAAGCCGTATTTCGGGCTGAAGAGGTAGGCAGCAACGAACAGCAGCCCGAGAACGATCACGATCGCTGGTCCCGGTGCGATTCCGAATTTTCCTGACACCAGCACCGCAAGCATCGATCCGATGCCACCAATCAGGCCGCCGCCCCAGAAGAGCGCCGATGTCCGGTCAGTGAGGAGCGAGACTGTTGCGGCAGGAGTCACCAGCAGGCCGACCGATAATACGCAGCCAACTGCCTGCAATGAGGAAACTAGCGCCATGACCAGCAGCGTGAATATCAAGTATTGGATGAAGCGGACGGGCACCCCTTGCGCGGCAGCCACGTTGGGCTCAAACAAGGTGAGAAGAATGGGGCGCATCAGGAGATTCGTGATAAGCAAAATGAATGCGCCGATCCCGAAGGCGATCCAAATGTCGGCATTTCCCACGGCGATGATGTCGCCGAAGAGCCAGTGTTCGAGCTCTTGGCGTGTGTCGAGCTTTGGCAGGAGGGCGATGCCCGCGGCGAATGCGGCGGTGTAAAGCACCGCAAGTGCGGTCCCTTGTTCCACTCGGTTTCCACGTGCGACCGCGACCGATCCCAATCCGACCAACAAGGCCGCAAATAAGGCACCAAAGAATGCGTTCCATTGGCTTAGTGATCCTGTTAGAAAAATGCCGAGGGCGATTCCGGGTAGCATCGTGTGGGAGAGGGCTGAGACCGAAAGGGCGTTCCGGCGTAAAACGACGAAGCCGCTGAAAAATCCATTGGCGAAGCCGATGAAACCAGCGGTTGCGAGAGCGCGCTGGTAGAATGGATTCGTTAGAAGCTCAGAGATCATGTTTCAGGCTTGGGCAGAGGTTTCGGAAAAGGTCCGTTCGATCATTTCAGGGGTGAGGATCTCGGAGACTGGGCCAAAGGCCAGCGGTCGAGTCGCTAGGACCAATGCCTCATCGAACAAGTTGGGAACGGTGTTGAGATCGTGGTGCGAAGCGATGACGAGGCGGCCTTCATGGGCGAGTTTCGCCAATAAGTCGCCTAACAACTGCGATGCATTGCGGTCGAGTCCTGTAAAGGGTTCGTCTAACAGAAGTACGTGCGCTTCCTGTGCGAGAGCGCGGGCGAGGAAGGCCCGTTGCTGTTGCCCACCGGAAAGTTCGCGAATTTGTCGGTCCTGTAGGTCTTGGAGTGCGAGCGCCTCTAGCGCGCGGTCCACCGCCTCGGTATCGGCACTTGAAAATGCCCGCCACCATCCGGTTTGTGGGTAGCGGCCCATTTCGACCAGTCCCCGCACGGTGATCGGAAACGACCAGTCGACCTCCTCGCGCTGTGGAAGGTAGGCGAACTCGCGCGACCATCTTTTCACTGCGGTGCCCCGCCAACGGATCGTGCCCGCCGTGCGGGGAACGAGGCCAGCGATCGCCTTCAGCAAGGTGCTTTTGCCCGCGCCGTTTGGACCGATGAGAGCGACGCGATTCCCGCAGGAAGTTGCGAGTGATACATCGGCCAAGGCAAGGACACGGCGATAATTCACCGAGACATCCTCGATCACCAACTCGTGGTGGTGGCCATGGTGGGCACAGCATTCGTGATGGGCCTCAATCATTTTCCGGAAGTGGGAGTGGGAAGCTCGATGAAATCATCGATGTCGCCCTCGGCGTCGAAGACATGGACGAAAGTTTCTTGTTCTGGAATCTCGAGGGTGATTTTCGCGAAGCGATGCTCGCTGGGACTTGCGGCACCCTTCCAATGGATGTTGATGGCGATCCGCGGATTTTTCGGATCCATTTGAAGTTTACCGGAGAGGGAGGAGGTGTCGGTGGCGAGGTGGATTGGGTGGCCCGAATCGAGGGTGATGGCGGATGCCGATGCGGAAAGCAGCAGGTTGAAGGGAACGGTCATTACTTCAATCTTCGGAATGGGAGTTTCGATGGTAGGCGGCGAGGTGGGGGCCGGCCTCTGGGTGGTGACATGCAACAAGCCAGCCCCAGTTGCCCCAAGGACAAGGGCAAGGAGAATCGATCGAATCAATGGCGAACCGCGCACGGGATCACGTTGGGCGTTATTAGAGGAAGATGCAAGAAACTTGGAGGCGCGGTGAATGGTGGAGCGAGAAATGAATGGTCATTCCAACGGCGATTACCTAATTTCGGCGCATGCAAGTTTATCTCGTCATGACGGTGCTCGGTGCTGACCGACCCGGACTCGTCAGCTCATTGGCCGATGCCGTGTCGAGCCATGGCGGAAATTGGCTTGAGAGCCGCATGTCACGCTTGGCTGGCCAATTTGCTGGGATTGTGCGCATCGAGTGCCCGTCCGACGCGGTGGATGCCTTGATTCAAGAGCTGCAGGCTCCTGGCGTGTCTGGGCTAACGATTCAGGCGGTTCGCGAGCCGGTGAATGAGCCCATCCTGCGGCGGACCTTTGCGGTCGATGTGTTCGGAAATGATCGCCCTGGGATCGTCCGTGAGCTTTCGGCGGCCATTGCGAATGCCGGAGGCAACATCGAGGAATTGACGACCGGACTTGAGAGCGCACCGATGAGTGGTCAGCCAATGTTCCGAGCGCATGGATTGATTTCCATCCAAGAGGGCGCTGAACCTGCCGCGTTTGCAGCCGTGATCGAAGGGCTTGGAGATGACCTCACGGTGGATGTTTCAGCGTGATCGTTCGTTCTGTTAGAACGGCCAGATGTGCGGGATCAGCAAGCAGGAAACGATCCAACAGATAAGATTGAGCGGGATCCCCACCTTGAGGAAATCGGTGAACTTGTAGCCGCCGGGTCCATAGACCATCATGTGCGTTTGGTAGCCCATTGGCAGGGCGAATGCGGTTGATGCTGCAACCGTGACCGCCATGATGAACGGGCGTGGGTTCACGCCGATCTCGTGGGCAAGCGTCATCACGATCGGCACGAGCATGACCGCAGTCGCATTGTTCGAAAGCACCTCGGTGATGCAAATGGTCAGAATAAACACCAGCCAGAGCAAGGCGAGGGGTAGGTGTTCAGGTGCGACAAGATTTTTGGATAGATGCACGATTTCACGTGCGAGCCACTCGGCGGTATGGGTTTCCTTCATCGCCATGCCCAAGCCTAACAATCCGTATAGCATCAGTAAAACCTGCCAGTCGATGCTCGCGTAGGCCTCGCGTGGGGTGATGATTTTCATCCAGAGCAATGCCAGTGCGCCGACCATGGCCGCGTAGTGCATCGGAATGATCGGGATGCTGGGGTAAAACCCGTGAAGGACGTCCGATAGTGTGGCGGTAAGTACGACACCAATGAGTATCATCCAAGAATAAATCACATGAGGGGTGACTTTTTTGATGTGGATTTCCTCGGGGAGTTCGTCGGGAGAATCCGTTAGAATGAAGTCGCGTGTGGCTTCAAGTGCATCCAAGTTATTGAGCGCCGTGATCACGAGTAGCGTATCGCCCACTTCCAATGAGAGCGCAGCGATACGGTCGGTGATGTTGACGCCGTTGCGATGAAGGGCGAGAACCACGCAGTTGTATGATTGGCGGAAGTCTGCTTCGGCGAGAGTCTGGCCGAGGAGGGATGACTCATCGCGGATGACGAGCTCGGATACGATACCATCGACCGTCGAGAGGATTTGAGCGCCGATTGATTGAAACAGGGCATCGGGTTTTGCGGTACCACCCCGGCGGCGGTGAATCGCGACGAGGAAACGGTCATTTTTCTCCACGACAATGTTCGAGAGCGGCGTCATCAAACGAGCGCCATTGCGTCTGACCTCCATCACGTGCACACCGGATTCGCGATCGGCCAGCGAAGTTTCTGCGAGAGATTTGCCGATCATGGGTGAGCTTTCGCCGATCAGCAGGTGATACAGAGGCGAAGTGCGGCTTTCGATCTCCAGCATGCCGGTGATCGAGGAACGGGCAGGGATCAGTCTGGGGCCGAAGATCGTGAGATAAGCGACGCCGGCGATCGCCAACGGGATCCCGAGTGGGGCGAGTTCGAACATGGTCATCGGCTTCACGCCCATTTCGCGAAGCGTGCCGTTCACTAGAATGTTTGTCGAGGTGCCGATCAACGTGCAGCAGCCGCCGAGGATCGATGCGTAAGAGAGGGGCATGAGGAGCCTGGAAGCCGCGATGTTTTTCGAGCGTGCGAACCCGAGGGTCACGGGGAGCATGATCGCCACGATGGCGGTGTTGTTCATCCAAGCGCTGAAAAACGCCGTGATCACGGAAAACGATAGAATCGCAAGGCGGGTGTTGCCGGAGAGTCGGTCGCGCAGGGCCCGTCCGATGTGATCCACGGCTCCGGATTTTTCGAGTGAACCGCCGACGATGAATAGGGCTGCAATCGTGAGTGGGGCCTCGTTTTTGAAGACATCCATCATTTTGGTGGAGTCAACCAGGCCAAGGCCGACCACGAGGCAGAGCACGGACAAAGCGATCACATCTGGAGCCGCCCATTCACGGATGAAGGCGATGAGGGTGATCAAAATGACCAAAAGTGTTAGGGCAATTTGGACGTTCATGGTTAGGGGTTAGGGTTTTAGCGGCCGCTCCATGAACCGCGCGATTGGGTTTGGCAAGGCTAGGATAGGGGTAATCAAGCGGATTTCTTGCAAAATTGCGAGAATAACCCCACTTTTGGGCATGTTGCGACCCCGAATTTCCACCAATCTTGCGGTCTCCGCGGATGGGAAGATCACGTCGGTGGCCGATGTGGTGTCGGGGTGGACATCGGCCATGGACCACGCCCGATTGCTCGAACTGCGGAAATCTGCCGATGCGATTCTGGTCGGGCGGGGCACCTTAGAGGCGGATCGGATGACGCTCACGGTGCCGGGAAAGGCACGGCAGCCGTTGCGCTGCATTGTTTCACGCAGCGGTGAGTTGGATCTGGGGCACCCGATTTTTGGCAAGGAGGGTGGCGCGATTCACCTGCTGGTGACCGGTGAGCCCCTAGGGGAAATCGACCCAAGGGTGACGGTCCATCGATCCACCTTGCTTGAATTTCTTCACACGTTGGTGGTGAATGAAGGGGTCGAGCACCTTCACTGCGAGGGTGGTGGGCAGCTCATTCGTGAGTTGGCGGCGCTTGACGTGATCGACGAATTTCACGTCACGCTTGCTGGTCACACGATTTTTGGCGGGCTACTGGCCAAGACGGCTACTGGGATTCCGAGCGAGTACCTACCGAGTGCTCTGGAATTTCAAATCAGTCAGTTCGACGCACGGCCGGAACTTGGTGAGTGTTTTGTGAGCTACACTCGGCGCCGCTGAGGGAACGATCAATGTTCCGCCTTTTCAGCGTGCTCGCCGTGTTCGGCTGCATCGCCGTGTTCACCGTGTTCACCGTGTTCACCGTGTTCACCGTGTTCGGTGCTGGCGGCGTGGTGTTGGTTCAGTTGTTTGGTGCCCTCAGGGCCATCAAACTTCTGGCGTTCACAGGAAACGGCGGCAAGCGAAAGGGTGAGAAGCAGGATGGAAAATGGTTTCATCGCGCCGCTTGATAACCGCTCACGCCAGAAAGGCAACCCTGAAGGCGTGTCGAAGCCATTCAAGCAGGTGAAATTTTCCAGAAGTGCCCCGTTTTTAGCCGAGTTTGCCTCGGAGCATCTCGGTGACGAGTTTTGGGTTCGGCTTGGTCGTGGCGGACTTCATCACCTGGCCGGTGAGGAAATTGAGCAGCTTTTCGTTGCCCGCCTTGACCGCAGCGACTTCGCTCGGGTTGTTAGCGATGACCGCATCGCAGAGGCCCTCGAGTTCGCCAGCCTCGGCGGGCTTGAAGCCCAAACGGTCGGCGATTGCGGCTGGATCTTGGGTCGGCTCGGCAAACAGAACCGCGAACACCTCGCGGGCCTGACTGGCCGCTAGGGTGCCATTTTCTGTTAGGGTCAAGAGTGCTTGGATTTTTTCGGGCGGCACTGGGCAACCAAGGATGTTGAGGGAGTGTTCGTTGAGAATTCCTAACAGGTTGTTGATGATGAAATTCGCAACCTTTTTTCCAGGGATCGTTGGGGCGGTGACTGCCTCAAAATAGGCGGCCAATGACTTATCGGAAGAAAGCACCTCGGCGTCATAGGCGGTCACGCCGAAGTCGCGCTCGAAGCGAATGGCGAGTTCGTGCGGAAGTTCCGGAACGAGCGGTCGGACTTTTTCTAACAAGGGTGCGGTTTCGATTGGTAGGAGATCGGGGCACGAGAAGTAGCGGTAGTCGTGCGCATCCTCCTTAGTCCGCATCATTTGGGTTTCGCCACGGTCGTCGTCCCAACGTCGGGTCGACTGGACTTGTGGAATCCCTCGGTCGAGTTCCTCAGTCTGGCGCTGGATTTCGAAATGGATCGCCCGGCGGATCGCGGAGATTGAGTTGAGGTTTTTGAGTTCGACTTTTTGGCCGAGTGGATCTTCAGAATTTTTGCGCAGCGAGATGTTCACGTCGCACCGCAACTGACCCTTTTCCATGTCTGCATCGGACACGCCGCCCTGCTGAAGGATCATCTGGAGCGAGCGGACATAGGCAAAGGCTTCTTCGCCGGACTCGAGATCTGGCTCAGTCACAATTTCCATGAGCGGCGTTCCAGCGCGGTTGAAGTCAATCAACGACGAGTTGCCTAGGTGGGTGGATTTTGCGACATCTTCCTCCAAGTGAATCCGGTTGAGGCGAACGGTCTTGTTAGGGTTGGCAATCGACTTGCGGACATCTGTCGGGTAGCAATGATCGTAAAGCGGCACGGCTCCACCGATGCAGAGCGGGAGATCCATCTGCGTCGTTTGGTAGTTCTTGGGCATGTCCGGATAGAAATAATTTTTGCGATCCCACTTCGAGATTTCGGGTGAGCCACAACCGATCATGAGTCCTGTGAGGAGGGTTTTCTCGATCGCCTCCTGATTGAGAACCGGCAATGCGCCCGGCAGCCCCAGGCAAACGGGGCAGGTGTGCGTGTTCGGCGTGTCGCCAAAAGACGTGCGGCAGGCACAGAACATTTTGGTCTGTGTTTTGACCTGACAATGAACTTCAAGGCCGATGGTTACGAGATAGGGCATGGATGGATTCAGAAAGGTGAGGATGAAAATTGGATGTAGACGGCTAATTCTAACAGAATGGTGGATTAGAAGCCGATCTCATGGAGGAGCTTCTTGATGGTCGGATCGGCAAGCGCTTTGGTCAGCAATGGATGGCGCAGGAGTGTGCCGAACTTCCCATCGCGGGCAAGCTTTTGAAGTTCTGGATCCTCTACGATGATGGCGCGCGGGATTGGGCGTCCGGTTTTGGGATTGATCACTGGCTTGAGCGGGGCCTGTGACTTGGCGGTGATGAGCTTGGCCAAGGCGACGCGTGAAGGCTCGGCGTAGGGGTCAACTGTCTTGAGCCAGCTCGCGGGGACGGCGGCCTCGATCCCAGTTTTTAAATTTTGAACCCATGGATTTTGATCTGAGTGGCTGGTCGGCGATTTTTGGCTTCGCGAGTTTTGGCGGATTTCCTCCACGGAACCGCTGTAGTGGATGAATGCAATGCCCGCCAATGAGATCACGGCTGCGGGGATGAGCGCCATCAACAAGCCGAACGCGATGCTGAATGCGGACCGCGGGCGATCCTCGTCATCGGCACCTCCGAAGGGGCGTACGAGGATTCCGCCGATTTTGCGAATGACTACGATCGCGGTGATGAAAGTGCAAATGGGAAATCCATTCGTGATCCATGCGTTGGGCTTGCCGGTCAATTGCACGGCGAGGTCTGGCGCTTGCTGCCAGATTTGAAATGCGATCCATGCGCTTGCGGCAACCGTGAGTGTTCCCATGACGATCCTCGCCACGCGTTTGAAGAGAATCACCCCAGCGCACAACGCGAAGATGACCATGACCGCGGCACCGAGGCTAAGTTGGGGAATCGAGGTGAGGGACATGGTTCCCAAGGTGCTTTTTTCTGTTAGAAAATTGGTTGGATGGCGCGTTGTCTTAACAAATGGTCTGTCAGGACAAGGGTGGCCATTGCTTCGACAATCGGCACGGCGCGAGGAAGTACGCACGCATCGTGGCGGCCGCGGCCTTGGAGTTCGGTATTCGCGCCGTCGGAGGTGACCGTTTCCTGATTGCTCATGATCGTGGCGGTAGGCTTAAAGGCGACGCGGAAGACGATGTGCTCGCCGTTAGAAATTCCGCCTTGGATGCCGCCAGAGCGGTTGGTCAGCGTGCGGACCTTGCCGTCGATCATGCGGAAGGCGTCGTTGTGTTCGCGGCCGGTGAGGAGCGTGCCCGAGAAGCCTGAGCCGATCTCGAAGCCCTTGGTGGCGGGCAACGACAGCATCGCTTTTGCGAGGTCAGCCTCCAGTTTATCAAAGATCGGTTCGCCAAGGCCAGGCGGGCAGTTGCGGATGACGCATTCAATCACGCCGCCCACCGAATTTCCATCGCCACGGATCGTCTTGATGCGCTCGATCATCGGCTCAACCATCGCTGGGTCACCGGTGCGGACGATGTTCGATTCGATGGTTTCGGCGGTGACGGTTTCTGGGTCGACGTCGGCGTTGAGTTCTTGGATCGATTTGACCCAAGCGAGGACCTCGATGCCTGGGTGGATCGAGTCGAGCACTTGGCGTGCGACGGCGGCAGCGGCTACCCGGCTGATGGTTTCGCGAGCTGAGGCCCGACCGCCGCCCGAGGCTGAACGGATGCCGTATTTGGCGTCGTACGTGTAGTCCGCGTGGCTGGGTCGGTATTTTGCGGCCATTTCATCGTAGGCACCCGGACGTTGGTCGGTGTTGCGGACGACGATGGCGATCGGTGACCCCAGCGTGACCCCATCCTGAAGACCAGAGAGGATTTCGGCGATATCAGCCTCCTTGCGCGGGGTGACGATTTCCGACTGTCCGGGGCGGCGACGGTCGAGTTCGTGCTGAATCTGCTCTTGGGAAACCGCGATGCGTGGAGGGCAGCCGTCAATGATCACACCGACTCCGCCGCCATGCGACTCGCCGAACGTGTGGATGCGAAAAACTTGGCCAAACGAGGAAGACATGCCCGAAGGGTAGACATCGAGTGGACTTGGGCAAGCGGGAAGGGTGGGGAAGATAGGATCAGGATCCTAAAAGGCCGAGGCTGCTGCCGCCGCATCAACACCCAAATCGGCAACAAAATCCGATTTTACTGCGTCGCGAGGAATTTTAGGACGTCTTCTGCTTGTTTCTCGGTCGAGGCACTGCCGTCGCTCCATACGAGTTTTCCGTCCTTGAATAAGTAGGCCTGGCGCTTGGCAAATCCCAAGGTGGTGGGCACTCCGAACGCGTTGATCACCTTCGCATCTGCGTCGGCAAGCAGATCAAAGGGTAGGTGGTATTTGTCCTTGAAGGCCTTTTGCGCCGTGACCTTGTCGGCGCTCACGCCAAAAATCTTAACGCCCTTGTCGGTGAGGGTCGCGTAGGAGTCCCGGAGGCTGCAGGCTTGTTTGGTGCAGCCAGGGGTGTCGGCCTTGGGGTAAAAATAGACGAGCGTGTATCCCTTGGCACCCGCCTCGGCCAATTTGACCAGGTCTCCATTCTGGTTTTGCTGAGCAACCACTGGAAGTGGAGCACCTAACGCGATCGGTTCTGCCTGCACGTGACTGGTAAAAACACTGGCGGAGGCGGCGGTGATGAGTTGGGCAATGCGCTTCATTTCGCAAAGATTGCACGGGATCAGGATTTGGCAACCGTGAGTTTTCGGAATGGTTAGAGTTGGTGGGACCTGGGGCAGTAATTTGCGTCTTGAATCCCAACCCCTGATGGAACCATCATTCGGAAGGATGATGCGTGACACCGATGCCGTGCAAGAGACGATTTACGAGGGGATCCCCGCGTCTCCCGGGATCGCCATCGCGCCAGTCCAGGTGGTTGCTCGTGGGTTTTCTCCGCCAGAGGTTTATGAAATCCAGGAGTCGGAGGTCGCGCATGAAAGTGAGCGGTTCCTTCAATCGCTCGAAGTCACGAAACGGCAACTTGTCGAACTTCAAAGCCGACTCGAGGATTTGTCGGGCGACAATGAGAGCGGGATTTTCGAGGCGCACATCATGATTCTCGAAGATCGCTCGGTGGTGGATCGCGTGATTCTTGCCATCGAGCGCCGACTGCAAAATGCGGAGTATGCGTTCTATGCGGTGATGCAAAATTTCCTCGAGGCGATGAGGCGGATTCCGGATCCCTACCTGCGCGAGCGCACGGCCGACATCGAGGATGTGGCTCAGCGGGTGTTGAGGAATTTCAACATTGATGGCGATGGCCGCCAACCGGGCGCACCTGAGCACCACGTGCTGGTGGCCTACGATCTTGCGCCGACAGAAACCGCCTCGATGCAGCGCCGGCATGTCATGGGATTTGCGACCGAGCAGGGTAGCGTCAACTCCCACACAGCGATTCTAGCAAGGGCGTTTGGCATTCCTGCAGTGGTTGGACTCAATGCGGCGGTCATTGATATCATCGCCCTCACGCCGTCGATCTTGGACGGCTACACGGGCAAGTTGATCTTGCATCCTTCGCCAGAAACCTTGGCACGCTACCGGACCTTGATGTTGGCCAAGGAAAAGGTCCGTAGCTCATTGGATGCGATGCGCGGTGCGGCGACGGAGACAGTGGATGGTCGGCCACTCACCGTTTCTGCAAACATCGAGTTGATCGATGAGTTGCCGCTGGTGAAGCGCAGCGGTGCCAAAGGCATCGGACTCTATCGGACCGAATTTTTGTTGCTCAATGGTGAGGAGATGCCCGACGAAATACGGCAGGCAGAGGTTTATTCGCGGGTTTCTCGCGAAATGGCGCCTCATTCAGTGATCATTCGGACACTTGATGCCGGTGGAGACAAATTGCCGGTTGAGCCTCTAACAGACATTGAGCCAAACCCCTTCCTCGGTTGGCGTGGGATCCGTGTTTCGCTTGCTCGTCCTGCCATGTTTCGCGAACAAATTCGTGCCATCCTGCGAGCCAGTTCTTTGGGCAAAGTCGCGGTGATGTTCCCGATGATTTCTGGTTTGTCGGAGGTGTTACGATGCAAGGAAATGGTCCGCCGCTGCATGGACGAATTGGATTCAGAAGGGGTTCCCTTTGATCACGAACTTCCCGTGGGAATCATGGTGGAGGTGCCTGCCGCCGCCCTTTGCGCAGACCTACTTGCACCCGAGGTCGATTTCTTCTCGATCGGCACCAATGACCTGATCCAGTACACGGTCGCCGCAGACCGAGTGAATCCGCACGTGGCGGACCTCTATCGGCCCACTCACCCTGCGGTCATCCGCTTGATCAAACACACGATCGATGCCGCCAACAACAATGGGATCTGGACGGGAATCTGCGGTGAAATGGCAGGCGATATCCGACTCACTCCATTGTTGTTAGGACTTGGGGTTGAGGAGTTGTCGGTGGGTCCACAGCAAGTGCCGCGCGTGGGGCATGCGATCCGCTCCCTGAGTCATGCGGAGTGCGCGGCGATGGCGGACGAGGCGCTTCGTCACCACCGGAGTCAGGGGGTTCTGGATCTTTCGCTGTCCTTGGCACGTAAGCATTATCCCGAATTGCTGGATTGAGAAATTGGGTTTGGGCATGGCGCGGTTTGTGGTTATGATCTGTGCATGAGTCTTGAATTGAATTTCACCATTCGTCGCGCGGGTCAACGGGGGCATGCGAATCACGGTTGGTTAGACAGCTGGCACACGTTTTCGTTTGCGGATTATTATGACCCGAAGCACATGGGGTTTCGGTCGCTGCGCGTGATCAATGACGACCGGATCGCCGGGGGTGGGGGATTTCCGAGCCATCCTCACCGCGACATGGAAATTTTTTCATACTTGCTCGCGGGGCGACTCGCTCACAAGGACTCGATGGGAAATAGCCGCGTGTTGATGCCCGGCGAAATTCAGTTGATGCGTGCCGGATCCGGCGTCCTTCATTCAGAGTTCAATCCATCGGCCACCGAGCCGGCGCATTTGTTGCAAATTTGGATCCAACCTAACCAAAAAGGGTTGAAGCCATCCTACACGGAATGGACTCCAACGCAGGGCCAAGAACACGAGCCGAAGACGTTGGTGATTTCGTCCGACGGGCGTGACGGCTCTGCTACCATCGCTCAAGACGCATCCATCTATTTGCTGAAATTGCAACCTGGCATCCAGAACACTCACCAGCTGCTCGATGGGCGGGGCCTCTGGCTGCATATTGCGAAAGGAGCACTCACCTTGAATGGCGTTCTGCTAGAGGCCGGTGATGCGGCTTCCCTCGAAAGTACCGCCGACCTTGAAATCACGGGCGCTGCGGATGATACCGAAGCCATCCTTTTTGATCTTAAATGATTTGGTATTCAGTGCCCGATTGAATTTCATCACCTCTCACCTCACTTAAAAAAACATGTTAGATCCATTATTTCAACCGATCCAAATTGGTGCTTTGCAAATTCCTAACCGAATGGTCATGGCTCCATTGACCCGTTGCCGAGCTTCAGCCGGTCGAGTGCCTAACCTTCTCATGGCGGAGTATTACGCGCAGCGTGCGAGCTTCGGCATGATCCTTTCTGAGGCGACTTCGATTTCTCCTCAAGGCGTTGGGTACCCAAACACTCCTGGCATCTGGTCTGACGAACAGGTGGTCGGCTGGAAGCTCGTCACCGATGCCGTTCATCAAGCGGGCGGAACGATCTTGCTGCAACTTTGGCACGTCGGACGGATTTCTGATCCGGTGTATCTCGATGGCCAGCTTCCGGTGGCGCCGAGTGCGATTGCCGCTGCCGGCCAAGTCAGCTTGATTCGGCCACCGAAGGATTTCGTAACGCCACGTGCGCTTGAAACTCATGAGATCGCTGGCATCATCGCAGACTACCATCATGCCGCGGCCAATGCGAAGGCCGCTGGGTTCGATGGCGTGGAGATTCATGGTGCCAACGGCTACCTGATCGATCAGTTCTTGCAGGACTCGACGAATCACCGCACCGATGCTTACGGCGGGTCGATTGAAAATCGTGCTAGATTTCTGTTAGAAGTCACCGATGCCGTGGTATCCGTTTGGGGTGCTGACCGCGTGGGCGTGCATCTCGCACCACGGGGTGATGCCCATGACATGGGAGACTCAGCGATTGCAGAGGTTTTCCATCACGCTGCGTCCGAGCTTGGGAAGCGCAAGATTGCCTTTCTTTGTGCCCGTGAATCGTACGACGCTCCTGCACTCGGACCGTCGCTCAAGGAATCTTTTGGTGGCGTTTACATTGCCAACGAGAGTTTCACGGCGGACAGCGCTCGCGAGGCGATTGCGGCTGGAAAGGCTGATGCCGTAGCCTTTGGGAAATCGGCCATCGCCAATCCGGATCTCGTCGCGCGCTACCGCAAGGGGGCGTCCCTCAACGAACCGGATCCTTCGACCTTCTACGGTGACGGGCCAGTCGGGTATTTGGATTACCCACTGCTGGACGAAGCCTGAGCCAAACGCAAGCGCCACGCCGACTCGCAGGTCCATCTGGGCTGCGAGGGGTGGTGGTGGATTTTCATGGAAGAATGCCCATGGTTTTGTAAGGTCGACGGATGAGCACTTTCTCGACGAAGACCCACTCAATGACCGTGGGTTACCTTTTGTGGATCTTTGGGTTTACTGGAGCCCATCGGTTTTATTTTGGGAAACCCATCACGGGAATTATTTGGCTTTGCACGGGGGGAGTGTTTGGCATCGGATGGTTCTTGGATCTTTTCTTGATCCCAGGGATGGAACGTCGCGCGTCGGGACGATTTGCAGCTGGTCGCTATGACTACTCGGTCGCTTGGATCCTCCAGACGTTCTTCGGGTACCTGGGGATTCATCGTTTTTATCTCGGGAAATTTGCAACCGGGGTCCTCTGGCTTCTCACAGGCGGCTTTTTTGTGGTGGGATGGGTCTATGACTTTTTCACGCTCAACGGCCAAGTCGACGAGCTGAATCGTCGCTGATGGTGGATCAATTTGAACTGATCATCGTCATGAGCGTAGCAGGGTCATCGGCGAGGCTTGTTGCCCCAGCCGCTATCAATCGCTCACGGTCGTGAAATCCCCATGTCACCGCGACGGCCTGCATGCCGGCGTTGAATGCGGTTTCGATGTCCATCGTGGAGTCGCCGATGACGCAGCATTGGGCCGGAGCTAGTCCGAGTGTGGCTGCGATCTCAAGCGCACCCGTTGGGTCGGGCTTGTGGGGAATTCCAGCGCGCTGTCCTAACACCATGGCAAAGCGAATCGTCGGAAATAGGCGACCCACCATCGCCTCGGTGAATGGGTGAGGCTTGTTGGATAGCACCGCGAGCTGATGGCCCTGGCTCTTCAAGTTTTCTAACAGATTTGTGATACCATCGTAGGCGATGGTTCCAGTTGGCCAGTGGAGGTCGTAATGCGCCTTGAAGGCCTGTTCGACCACATCAATGAGAATATCGGTGGAACCTGCGGGAGTGCCTCGTTCGATGAGGATGCGAGCACCATTTCCGATGAACCCACGAACCGCATCGTGAGAATGGGTCGGCAGATTGGACTCATGCAGCGCATGGTTCAAGGATGCGGCGATCCCGTTTAGAGAATCCACCAGTGTCCCATCGAGATCAAAAATCAAACCGCATTTCACGACCCGAAGGTGGCCGAACTGAGGGCGGGTGGGAAGTGTTTAAAACCCGATCAGGCTGACCAGTTCGTTGTCGCTGAACTGATCCATGTGATCGACCGCAGCGCTCAAGGTTTCGGCATCAGCGATGTCTTGGATGGCCACGGCTTGGGCAGATTCGATCGTGGTCACCCGTGTTTGAGGTGTTGCGGACGGGCCGGAGAGAGAAATCACGGCGAAAGCCAATGCGGCGGTGGCGGTCGCCAATCCAGCAAGAGGTGCAGGGGAAAGGAAGCGTGACCACCATGGCTGGGAGTCAGCCGAAAGCCGAGCCGCTCTCACGGTATGGTCGATGAAGCGCGCGCTCGGTGCTACGATCGATGCTTGATCCAGCAGTTTCCAAACGGCGTCGGATTCCCAAGAATCATCGGTTGGAGTGGGCGTGTGGTTCATGGCGGTGTGGCGGTTCTGAGTGAGAAACCCAAGTTGCGGCGAGAAGTTGCGTGAAATCGAGGAAATTTTCGGATGGGGGCCTGTTGGGTGGGGTCAAACTCCGCGTCGGTTTCCCCAGAGTCGGATGTGGAGGCGGTCACAAAATCGGAAGCCTTGATCACGACAAATTTCTGCAAGCCAACTTGCGCTGCGGTCAAGCTCCTCGCAGGTGCTGCCCTCGGGCATCAGGAGGGTGCGTTCGCGGGGGAGACGATGGAGGGTGGCAAGGTCTTTGATTTCCTCAAGGTCGGCGGGTCCCGCGACGACAAACTTGAACCACGACTTCGGGGAGTTGGCGAAAAATTCGAGCGCGGCCGGATGGATGCGGAGCGATGCGGGCATCCCAGCGTTCGAGAGCTTGGGAGATAGGTTGAACTGGTTCACCGCCTCATGGAGGGCGGGTGAGGGGATCCGAGTGGCATTGGTTTCGATTTCAAATTGATGCTCGGGCTGCTCCTTGCGGATGTGCCCGATCATTTCAAGAAATGCTTGTTCCTGCAGCAGGGGTTCTCCACCCGTGATGATGGTCCGAGGGCAGTCAAACGACATAATCCGCTGCGCGGCTTCTAACGGATCCATTTCGATCGTGACATCGGCCTTGGGGTGTTTGCGGTATCCGGGGGTCGCGTCCTTCACGTGTGGCCACGGAGTTCCTTCAAAATTCCATGTGTGGTCGGTGTCGCACCAAGTGCAGTGCAGGTTGCAGCGGGACGCACGGATGAACACCGCTGGCACGCCGACGCTTGCACCTTCGCCTTGGAGGGTGTGGAAAATTTCGGGGCCGTCACCGAGTTTTGCGAGTTTCATGGACGACCGATAGGAATCATGGATCAACGCGGATGGACATTGAAATTTCTTCCAGCTATGAATTTCTGCATGAGCATCATCACTGGCCGAGGCGATTCCGGCGACACCGACCTTTTGTTTGGCAAGCGCATCGCGAAGTCCTCGCTGCGGATCGATGCGCTTGGGAATGTCGATGAGTTGAACGCAGCACTCGGGCTGGCCCGCGCGGCGGCGAGCGATCCGCTATGGATTTCATTGATCGATCAGCTGCAGGAGCGCTTGGTTGGGCTCATGGGTCAGCTCGCGTGCCTTCCCGAGGATGAGGGCCGCTACGCAGAAAAAGGCTATGCCGCCATCACCCAAGCCGATTTGGAATGGGTCACTGAGCAGGCGCATGCCTACGAAGCGCAGGGGATCAAGTTTACTGGTTGGGCGCGGCCTGGGGCCGAGGGGTCATTGGCCAGGGCGGGGATTGATTTTTCACGAGCCGTGGCTCGGAGGGCGGAGCGAAGTGTCCTTGCGCTTCACGAGTCTGGTGAGACGGTCAGCCAAGAGGTTCGGTTATTTTTCAATCGGCTCTCTGATCTTTTGTGGATTTTGGCGCGGGTCATAAGCGAGTGAGTTTCGCGGCGAATCTGAAAGTTTTAAAAAGAGGTTGCCAAGGCCCTGTCGGGTTTCTAGGGTCACGCCCTCCCAGGGCAGGTGTCAGAGTGGTCGAATGAGCACGCTTGGAAAGCGTGTGTGGCAGTAATGTCACCGAGGGTTCGAATCCCTCCCTGTCCGCCATGACCCCACTCCCGCACGCGGGGGTGGGGTCATGGCGTTTTGGGGCGGGCCGAGAACGTTGCCGAGCGCTAGCGAGTCGGGTTTGAACGCAGGGCGAGCAGTTGCGAGCAATTTTAGAATAGCGAAGCCAAAACGCTTGGACGGAGCGAAGCGGAGTCAATCCTTCCCTGTCCTCAGCGACCCTCTGCCCCCACCCGCGCACCGGCAGGGTCGCCCGCCACCACCTGCACGAATCCTCCATGCAGCGCCAAATCAAGGATGCAGTCCGCAAGGCCGGGGTTCCGAAACGCGCCACTTGCCACACGATGCGCCATTCGTTCGCGACGCATCTACTCGAATCCGGCACCGATATCCGCACCGTCCAAAGTCTCATGGGGCATGCCAGTGTCGAAACAACGATGATCTACCTGCATGTGATGAAAAGGCCCGGTGCAGGCGGCCCAAGTCCGCTGGATCTTTCTTGAGCCGAAAATTTTTCATTCCTCCACCACCCCGCGTTTCTTGCTTGGAAGTTCCTCCATGGCGCTTTAAAAACCGCTTCATGAACGGAATTCTCGGAGAAGTATCCTTCTATGCCGTATTTGCACCGGTTGAGCCGCACGCGGTTGTTACAGGACAAATGCCGCACGCTACTTATTAATACTGTTAGCCCAAGAAACCATGCGCTTCGCAATCCTACTTGTCACCGCTGCATTGCTCTCTTCAGCTTGGGCGCGTGAGCCTGTCGACCTTGCGAACGGACACTCGCCCAACGGCAGTTTTTCGGTCCGTATCAAGCCACCTGCCGAACCGGATGCGCTGGCGTTTTTGGAGGTTGTCAACGTCGCCACGAAAGAAGTGGTGGGATCGACTGACACGGGGGGATATGCTCACTTTCCTGCGGTCGCCGAGGATACATCGACCGCTGTTCTCTGGTCGCCAGACTCAAGGCACCTCGCATTGATGACGCGAGGGACGAAGCGATCCACGTCATTGAGGCTTTACCGGGTGGAGTCCACCGGTCTGACGGAGGTGCCTCTCCCGTCTTCCACGGATCGAGCCTTTGAACTTCTCAAGGCGAAGGAGTCTTATCGCTGTGTATTCCAGAGGCCCCTGAAGTGGAGCGGCAACGATACACTCGTTGTCCGCGCAAGCGGCGATGTCGAGAACCCCGCTGGGACCAAGATTCCAATCTGGTATGAAGTGGACGTCACATTTAACATCCAGGAGAAGAGAATCACCAATGCGAAGATCATCGAAACAAAACCGAAAGTGGGCTAACACGTCGTGGGTGGCAACGGCGGACAAGCTCTCTCGTTCGCTTCGCTCTGTGAGCCCTGCGCCGCCGTGCCACCACATTTAACGTTCGGCTAAAAACACACACCGCTATGAAGTTTGCCACACCCATATTATGTTTTGCGGCGCTATGCTCTCATGTTGCTGCTGGCGATGAGGCACTTGCGCAAAAGCTGCTCGATTTAACGCGCTTCAATGAGGGTCTCGACCAGAGACTATCCAACGCATATCCGAAGCTCAAAGAACCAACCGAACGCTCAAAGGCTTTCTGGACAAAGCTCAGAACCGAGCGAGCCAAGCTTTATGCTAAACGCTTTTCCGACGAGCAGCTTTCAGCGTTGATTGCTTTCTTCCAGACTCCCGCAGGTAAAGAATTTGCGAAGGAACAACCCGCTGTTGAGCGAGAGATGAATGAGGTAGGAAGCAATCTTTTGGGGGATTTCATCAGTGGTAAATAAGCCGAACAAGTCGTGACGCGCCAGTCGGCCAAAAGCTCTTCAAGCACATCTCATTTTCCTTTCAATCGCGCCGGTGGGCGTACTTCAAACGTTCGCCAAATAAAATTTGTTATCGCATGAAATCCTTATCCGGAGTCGTGACCAACTCGTTGGTTTCTGTTAAGACATCCGATATTACATCCAGTGAGATGCACCATTGTGAATTCTCAA
>CAILVZ010000394.1 GCA_903837825.1 Akkermansiaceae bacterium
CGACTGTCGTCGTCGGTCTCATAACGCCGGCGGCCCCAAACGTGCGCAAGCGAGTTGATAAACAGCGTGCCATGCAGAAGAAACGTGGTGCTTAAGAAAAATGTCCAAACGAAAAACTGCCCCATGGTCACACCCAGCGCGGGAGCAAATGACTCAAGCGCCCAGCCGATTCCTAACATCAAAAAACCATAAACGAATGGAACCGTCTGGTCATAGCGATTGAGAAATACCAACTCGGGATACTTGCTCAAGTCAGGGATGCTCTTGTAAGCGGTTGGGAAATTTTTCATCGAGGTCAGCCAACCGATATGCGACCAAACAAACCCACTGACAACCGGTGAATGGACATCCTCTTCGTGATCCGAGTGCTTGTGATGATGCCGGTGGGTCGCCGCCCACCACAGCGGACCCCGTTGCATCGAACTGTTGCCGATCACTGCAAACACAAATTGTGCCGCGCGAGATGTCTTGAAGGTGCGGTGGGAAAAATAGCGGTGATAGAAGCCCGTGATGGCGAACATCCGGATAACATAAAGAAATGCAGCAGCCAGTAATGCAACCTTGCTAAACCCCACCCAAATCACCGTAAAGCACCCTGCATGCAAAAAAATGAATGGCAAGGTCCGCTGCCAATTGACCACTGCAGGAAGCTCCGCCGGATCGGGTAAATCCTCACGCCGATAGTCCGAATCAAGCCAGCGGCAAAAGGTCAAAACGAAGACCTGCCATGCGTGGATCATTCTAGTAACTAACGATATTCGAAAGGGTTTCATCGGCGGTGGCTGAAGTCAGTTCGATTCCAAGCGCTTGCGGACGAGCCCTACCGCTCCACCGATGACTGGCAGATGCGAGAAGAAATTTTTCCCCGAATCCCAGAAGTCTTGATGAAAGGCCACCTTGCCGTCACGATTGAATCGAACCTGGCTGATCCCCACCGAATGCACCGGTTGCCCCTGACTCAAGGCGGGGGCCGCAAAAACCATGGTCCACCTCACATAGTAATTATCCCCAGATCGCGCAATGTCATCCACCTCCACCTCGTAGTGGGTCATGGTCTCGCTGGTCTTCGCGAAATATGCTTCGATCTCAGCTGCCCCATGGTGAACCACCAAGGTGTCATCCAAATAGGCGTCGGCAGCATAAACCTTAAGGGTATTTTCCCTAACGGAATCGATCTCCCCGATGCCACGAAGGAATGACGAAAATCGCTCCAACGCGGCCTTCTCGCCAGGACTGCCGGCGACCAAGCCGCTAGGTGCGACCTTTTGCATCTGTGCGCGATAAGCCGCAACGCTGGCGGCACTCTGGTTAGGAGCTAGGCTGGCATTGAGCAGCAAGAAAACTGCCGTCAATGCCACCGCCACGCCCGCTGCGAAGACTGAAATTGGGTGAGTCCAAATCGATGCTGTCATCGTGAGGAGTTTTCGCCCCGCAAACGCCTACGCGCAAGCGGAAATCACAACCCCACTGGATATGTCTCTGGTGCCTCGTCCTTCGCCCATTCGGCGGTTCGCTCGAGCGGTTCAACCGCCCGCGTCAGATCAAAGTGCAAAACCGCATCGAACTGCGCCGCCAAATCGGCCTTGAAATAATGGCTCTGACGCTCGGATTCCGGCAGATAAACGACGCCAATGGCGCGCTCCAACCGCCCATTTCGCAATGCCTCAACCGCCGAGTTTTCTCGGCTCAAATCGAGCCAAAAGTTGGGAATCCCAACCTGGTGGAACAATTTCTCGTAGCTTCCTTCCATGCCCGGCCGCACGTTCTTTCTCTCAGCGGGCAAATGCCACCCTGAGGCCGCAGTCACAGTGCCAGTGTAGCTGGTGAAGCCGATCAGCTTGCTCTGATAGGGAAATGCCTGCCGAACCAACTGGCCAATGTTCAATTCACCCCTCTGTGACATTTCCGTCGCACGAGCGTCGCCTAAGTGGCTATTGTGCGCCCAGACAACGACTTTTGCAGATCCCTGCCGCGACTGCAGGTGCGCCACCAGTTCGACCAAGGTCTCCATCATGTGCTCATCGCGCTGGTTCCATGAAGATGCATTCGATCGGAACATCTTCCGGTAGTACTGCTCAGCATTCTTCACCAATCGAGCATTTTGCTCCGCAAAGAAAAACTCATCCGCCGCAGCTGGCCCGTGATCTGCGAGGTATTCTACCTCCTTCGCTCTCAGATCCGTCAACTGCTGAATCACCTCGGCCCGACAACTCTCACTCACGCCAGAGCCCACCATGAGGCCGTAATTCTGCGGATCGCTGCCATAGCGATCCATGCACCCATAGAGGATTCTCGCCTTGGCAGCCTCCTCAGGATCTTTGCGCTCAAGATACGCAATGACCTCATTCATGGATTTGTGAAGACTATACAAATCAAGCCCGTAAAACCCAGCTTGATGCTCTAGCGAGTAGACGTGATCGTTGTGGTCACGCAACCAGCCGATGAAATCAAGCACATCGGCATTGCGCCACATCCATGCGGGAAATCGATCAAACCCGCTGAGTGCCTCCACGCTGTCATGATCGCCAGCTTCGCCACGAACATAGCGATTCACTCGGTATGCATCTGGCCAGTCGGCCTCGACGGCCACGGCAGTGAAGCCTTTTTCAACAATCAATCGCTTGGTGATTTCGGCCCGCTCGCGATAAAACTCATGAGTCCCATGCGACGCCTCGCCTAACAAGACCACGCTCGCATCGCCGATCATTTCGACCAGTTCATCATAATCCGTAGCGGCTCCAGTTAGAGGCTTGGCGTGCTCACGGATCTGGTGGAGAACATGCTTGCCCTCGACAAACTCACCCGTCTTCACCCGAGGCTGCTCGACTTCGGGATGATGTTCTTTCAAAAGCGCACGAACCTCATCGTCAGTGGTCTGAGCAAACTGGTCATACCACTGCCCAACCGAAAGGAATGGCTCCGGTTCGATCAGGGTCACCACCTCGTCCGCCTCTTCACGCAACCGCTCAGCAGTCGCAGGAGGAGCGACGGGCACTGCAATGACGATTTTTTTTGCACCCTCGTGCCGCAATAGCTCGATGGCCGCCGAAACGGTTGACCCTGTGGCGATGCCATCATCCACAATAATCACGGTTCGCCCAGCCACCAGTGGCACCGCGCGGTTGCCCCGATAGAGCTTTTCTCTACGAGCAATCTCAGCGGTCTCGCGCTGCACGACCTGATCGATCTCCGCATGGGTCAAGCCAAGCATCGAGCAGATTTCATCACTCATCACGCGGAATCCACCGCTCGCGATCGCTCCCATCGCGACTTCTTCATGCCCAGGAACCCCAAGTTTCCTGACGATCAGGACATCGAACGGCTTGCCAAGTGCTTTGGAGATTTCTGCGGCTACCGGAACTCCCCCACGCGGCAACGCAAGGATGATCAGGTTGTCATCAACAGCAAACTTCGATAGCGACTCAGCGAGTTGACGACCGGCGTCCCGGCGATTGCTAAAAGTACGGATGATGGATGTGGCATTCATGATAGTGACCTTTCTTTTTTTATGTTTTTTGTAAGATGGACATCGAACCAGTCAGCCGCCAAGGCGGCTACCTCTTCCAAGGCACTTGGTTCGCCGAAAAGGTGGGTAGCCCCCTTGATTAAGGTGAGCCGCTTGGCTCCTGGCAAACGCGCTAGCGATTCCTCGTTCCACCGAATGACCGGAAAATCCAACTCGCCAACGATGAGCAAGGTGGGTACCTCCACGTGGGCGATGGCATCCCCTGCTAAATCAGTCCTCCCCCCGCGAGACACGACGGCTTTGACCTCAGGACATTGCGCCGCCGCCACTAGAGCAGCGGCTGCACCCGTGCTTGCTCCAAAGTAGCCCATCGCCATTTTTCCCACATGCTCGTCCTGCTTTGCCCAACGCGTCGCGGCTATCAGCCGCTCGGTAAGCAATGGAATATTGAACCTCAACGCGCCCGAGCGAGCCTCCAAGATGGCTTCTTCGGGCGTCAGAAGATCAAACAACAACGTCGCGAGATTCCTCCGGTGCATTTCACCTGCAACCAGACGATTGCGGGGGCTTAGCCGACTGCTACCACTACCATGTGCGAAAACCACCAGCGCTGTGGCGCCAGCCGGGATGGTCACATCGCCATGAAGTATTGCTCCAGCGCAGGGGATTCGAACTTCATGCTCACTCAGGGTCGAAAGGTAGGCGTTCATGATGGGCAGTGGTGAGTTGTTCCTGCCCGTTTCCAAACGTCGCAATTCTTTCGACTACGAAACGAGCGGTATACCCTACCACGAATCCAATCCAATCGCAACTCATCGAAAATCAAAGTTGCATTCCATCACCCTCAGACAAAAAAAGCGGCCCTCGGAAAAACCGGGGCCGCTTGGGTGATCAATGGTAGCGGACGAACCGCTAACCCCTGACGATTTAGACTGCCATATCCTTGAGTGCCTTCAATGGACGGACTTTGACAGCCGTGGAGGCTGGCTTGGCCTTGAAGGTAACTTCTTCCTTGGTGAACGGGTTGATGCCCTTGCGTGCCTTCACTGCTGGCTTGCGGACGGTGCTGATCTTGAGCATGCCTGGGAGAACGAACTCACCAACGGCATTCTTGCTGATGTGCGACTTAATCACGCCTGCCAAACCGTCGAGGACGGATGCCACTTGCTTGCGGCTGAGCGAGGTTTCCGACGCAATCGCATCGAGGATCTGGGTCTTATTGAATCTATCTTTAACGGGTGCTGATTTCTTAGCCATGGCGACAACTCATCAAATTACCGCGGAATGTCAAGCCTCCCGATCACAAAAAATCGACAGTTTGGTGAAAAAAGGGCTAAATTTCAGCCCTAACCAAAATTACTCGCACCTTCTATCCCGAATTTAGCCGGACTTGTGGATTTTGAATTTGCCAAGTCAGCAGCGCGTGTTATTAAACCCGCGCTTCTAGGGCAGTCGGGTTCCACCCGCTAATCTGGCAAGTAAATATGGGAATTACAATCTTCCCATGGCCGCTGTAGCTCAGGGGTAGAGCAATTCATTCGTAATGAATAGGTCGTCGGTTCGATTCCGACCAGCGGCTCCACTTCACCCACCATCCCCCTCTATGGGGAGGCGAGTCATCTAGCAGAGTTCAATTAGAAAAACTCCATCTGTTCCAATTCCTTAGGATCGTGGAATCTCACGCCAACGCCTAAAAGACGAACGGGCCGGTTTTTCCCTCGTTTCCACGCCTCGGTGAGAAGTTCTTCAAAAACCATTGAGTCCAACATCTGTACCAAATATTGCATATCCAGCAGTAGTTGCTCCGGGAGCAGCAGTAACTACTCCTCCGGCAGCTCCTGGATACACAGTATTAACTTATACTGCTGCGAGTCCAGCAACACCACAAACATTTACATTCACGGCATAACAAGGAAACATGGCAACAATAATTTTTGGCGGCGGAGCAAGTATAGGTGGAGGCACACAATCATCGGTGCCAGGTAGTCCACCTTTACAAGTTACTGCGGGTTCAGTTACCGCAATAGCAATTGAAGTTAATCGAGCCATTCAAAGTTTTTATCCATTTTTATCAGTACAATACAGATAACCTTCCTTTTACATCGGCTACAATACCCCAAAACAATAGA
>CAILVZ010000395.1 GCA_903837825.1 Akkermansiaceae bacterium
AATTCAATGGATGCTGGCACTGGCCCTTCGCGATACCTAGATCGTGATTCTGCCTGGTTTTCAGGGACTGAAGCGCGTGAGGTTGCGACCCACATTCTTTCATTCCAATCGGAACTTGGGGGGTGGCCTAAAAACACGAATACCACGATTCGACCTGCCAAGAAATCTCAGGCGAGCCTCGCTCCAACCTTCGACAACGGCGCCACGGTGGATGAGCTTCGGTTTCTCGCTAGGATCGAGTCAGTGACTCACGATGAGCTTTATTCCAAGGCGTTTCGTCGCGGGTTGGACTACATCCTCAAGGCACAATATCCAAGTGGTGGGTGGCCGCAATCGTATCCGCCCGATCAAGCCTATCACCGTCACATTACCTTCAATGACAATGCGATGGTCAATCTCATGAGGTTCCTTTTTGAGGTTACCACTGAACCGCGGTATTCGTTCGTTGCACCTGAAGTGAAGGCAACCGCTGGTGTTGAGTTTAATCGTGGAATTCAGTGCATTCTCCGGTGTCAGATCAAGGTGGACGGCAAGCTCACTGGTTGGTGTGCGCAACATGATGAGATCGACTACCGGCCGCGTCCGGCAAGAGCGTTTGAGCCCGTGTCGCTTAGCGGTTCGGAATCCGTTGGGATCATTCGCTTGCTCATGAGTATCGATCGGCCCGATGCTGCTACGATTGCCGCGGTTGATGGGGCAGTTGCATGGTTTGAACGGTCGAAGCTCACTGGCCACCGCCTCATTGAGGTTGCGGATGATAAGGCACCGCATGGTAAGGATTTGAAATGGATTGAAGATGCATCTGCGCCATCCATGTGGGCACGATTTTATGAGATTGAGTCCAATCGGCCAATTTTCTGTGACCGGGATCAGGAGGTGAAATACAGTATCGCCGAGATTGGCTATGAGCGCCGCAATGGCTATTCGTGGTTGGGAAAATGGGCAGAAAAGCTGCTAGAAAAAGACTATCCCAAATGGAAGGCACGCAATCCGGTTCCAGCGAATTAGTGGTTTGCTGTTAGAGTGAGGGTTGAAGGCTCAAGTCCCTCGGCGTTCGCTGTGAATTTGATCGTGCCTAGTGAATTTGCGCGGACAATGACCATGGCCTGGCCTTGGAACGCCTTGCGCTCGTTGGTGTGGAAGGATTCCGTGCTGACGACAGAGCCGCTGTCCATTGCGACGATGCTTCCTGGACCTGTAATTTTGAAATGAATCGTGTCAGAGGCAGATGGCACGATCGTATCATTTTTATCGCGCAATTGTACCTCGATGATTGCGACGTCATCAAATGAAGTGCCGACCGATCTTTGGTGGGAAATGAGAGTGATTTTGGCGGGCTTTTCAGCGGTGCGAAGCGTGTCGCTTGCAACCTCTTTGCTGGCTGTGCGTGCGACCGCTTTGATGATGCCAGGTTGGTAGGGGACCTTCCAGTTTAGCGCGCTTCCGTCCTTAGACTTAACCTTGTTGCCGAGAGACTTGCCATTCAGGAATAGTTCGACCTCAGCAGCATTGCTATAAATCTCCACGTTTTCCTCATGTGGGTTCGTGGTTGTAGGTGTCCAGTCAGGGAAGAGGACTTGCCTGCGTTGCCATTCTAGTGCCTCGTATCCTGGGTCGACTGGCGTAGCTGCGGTGACACCGACCCGGCGAAGGATCTTTACCATCGGCTTGTCACTCCACCAGCTTTGGCGCTCGAATCCACGGGCCTGAACAACTCCGCTCCGGTCAATCAAGCCGCCATTGAAAACGGTTAGGGGCCAACTGCGAGACTCCCCAAGGTAATCGAAACCTGTCCAAATGAACTGCCCTGCATGTGGCGGATTGTCACGACATGCGAGCCATGTCGTCCGTTCATGACCTTGCTCCGTGCCGATGATTTTTCGGCCTGGCTTCGCTTTCCATGCGTCGATGAGCTCCTTGTCGCGGTAATTAGTGCCGATGACATCGAGCAGGTCGGCAAGGCCGTTATTGTAATCGCCGGATGTGTTGGGCCTGAACAATGCCTGAGTGGTCGGGCGGGATGGATCGGCTTCTTGGCAAACATCGACGAGGCCCTTAAGGATTGCCTTGGCGCTTTCGGGTTGCGTGGTGTCGTGGATCTCATTGCCCACGCTGTAAAGAATGATGCTTGGGTGGTTGCGATCGCGGAGGATGCCATCTCTAAGATCCGTGAGTGACCATTCCTTGAAGAATCGATGGTAGTCATTTGGGTTCTTTCCTTTCATCCAGCAGTCGAAAAACTCATCCATCACCAGAAATCCCAAGCGGTCGCATAGATCGAGGAACTCCGGTGCTGGAGGGTTGTGAGCGGTTCGGATGGCATTAACGCCAAGTTCACGTAATGATTGAAGGCGCTGTTCCCAGACGGCAAGCGGTACAGCCGCACCCACGGATCCGCCGTCGTGATGAAGGCAGACTCCCTTGATTTTCAGGTTTTTCCCATTGAGCCAGAAGCCAGTTTCTGAGCGAAACTCCGCTTGGCGAATGCCAATGGGAGTCGTCACTTCGTCAAGGATGGAATCACCCACCGCGATGTGGGTCACGAGCGTGTTGAGCTGGGGGGATTCGAGGCTCCACAGCGATGGTTGGGTGAGGGTGATTTGTTGGTCGACGGATTGGCTTTGGTTTGGGGCGAGAGTGAGAGACGATTCGGCTGATGATAGAACTCTTCCCGTTGGGCCCATGATAGTCGAGTGTAGCACTACCTTTCCGGACTTGTTAGATCCATTGGTTAGGTTACTTTGGATTCTCAAAGTTGCTGCCGATGCATTCGCAGTCAAGGTGGTGACGTGAATGCCCCATGGTTCGACATGCACGGGGTGTGCGAGAACGAGGCGCACGTGTCGATAGATGCCCGCGCCCGAATACCAGCGAGATGCGGGTTGCTCTGAAGTGTCGGTTTTGACGGTGAGGATGTTTTTTTCACCGAGTTTGATCTTGTCTGTTAGATCGTAGCGAAAGCTCACGTACCCATTGGGACGGTGTCCTAGGTGTTGCCCATTGATCCAGACGTCGCTGTTGGCCATGACTCCGTCAAACTCGACCCAGGCTCGTTGGCCTTTGAGATTGTCGGGAAGGATGATGTCTTTGCGATACCATGCCACGCCAGAGGGTAACCAGCCACCTGCACCAGTGGTTGGTGCGTGTTGATCAAATTTTCCCTCGATGCTCCAGTCGTGGGGGACGTTAACTTTTCGCCACGGCGAGGTGTCAAATCTGGGGTTTTCGGCCCCGGCTGCATCGCCTTGAAAGAACGACCAGTCACGGTCCAGTGAGAGAATGGTCCGAGCCTCTGCAGCCCCAGTAAAAGCTAGGACGGCAGCAAGGTGAGGCAGGATTTTTGATGCAATCATTGGTAGCGTCATGGTGCGGTGGAACAATTTGGCAATATCGCTCAGATCGGCTATCTATCAAGCTTCCCCCAGATTTTCAGGAAATCACCAAGCAGCGAGATTTTCGAATCAGCCGCGGTGCGTCCACTCTGGCAATCGAACGATTTCCCCGCCTTTAAGCGCCGATTCGTGGGCTAGGATCCCAGTGCAGGTGATGTTGGCACTTTCGATGGCATTGGGGTATGCGTCTTTTCCGGTCTTCAGCATCTCGATGAAACGGTGGGTCAGGTGCGGATGAGAGCCACCGTGTCCACCGCCTTGGGTGAATGATAGGTGCGTGTCGCCCTCATCACCTCCATAAACACCACCTGTAGTGAATGCTTGGATTTCCTTGGGGAGGTAGTGGGCAAAGTCTGGGCAATTCACCTCGCTTGGAATCTCCGGTTCAGGAAGCTTCGCGGTGTGGATCACGAGAGGATCGTGTTCGATGAGTGGCCATTCCACTGATTTTTTCGTTCCATAAACCTCGAATGACTCACGGTATTGGCGGGCAACATCGAAGAGGGAGCGGTGGAGTTGGGCGGAAAGGTCGCTACCCTTAAACTTGATGTGGCATGATTCCACGGCAAAGGTTGATCCATAGCAGGCGTGCATTTCCTCTGCGATGGTTCCTGATCCGAAGCACGAAACATATTCGGCTTCACCACCTGTTAGGCCGAGGATTGGTCCGACGCAATGCGTGGCATAGAACATCGGTGGTAAACCCGGCCAATAGCCTGGCCAGCCCTCCATGTCCTGCTGGTGAGATGCTTTGATGAACTGGACTTTGCCGAGTTCGCCTTTGTCATACATCTCCTTCATGAAAAGGAATTCACGGGCATAGACCACGGTTTCCATCATCATGTATTTCAGTCCGGTCTGTTTGACCAGTTCGACAATTTCTCGGCATTCTTCGACGCTGGTCGCCATCGGAACCGTGCATGCGACATGTTTTCCAGCCTTCAATGCTTGGATGGCTTGGCGGCCATGGTCAGGGATTGGGGAATTGATATGCACCGCATGGACGTCTGGGTCCGTGAGGAGATCATCATAGGACGTGTAGCGTTTTGAAATCCCGTACTTATCACCGATCTCATCGAGCTTCGATTGGGTGCGTTGGCAGATGGCATACATATTCGCATCTGGGTGGCGCTGATAGATAGGAATGAACTCGGCGCCGAATCCGAGACCGACGATGGCAATGTTGATTTGTTGCATGGTTTGAGAAATGTTAGATTGTTGGTTATGAAAAAAGTTGTGTTAGGAAATCCAAGCCACGCGAGGCGAACTCATCTTGGGTGGGAGTGAAGCGTTTCCAGATGCAGACTGCGCCAGCGAGGTCGCGGTTGTCGGGGGTGAAGGATTCGATCACGATCGATCCGTCATACTGAATTTCCTTCAGCGCATCGCGAAACGAAGCCCAGGGGGTTAGGCCGGTGCCGGTCACTCCGCGGTGGTTTTCGCTGACTTGAACATGGATGAGATCCTTGCCCGCCGCGCGGATCGCGGTTGCGAGATCAGCCTCCTCGAGGGTCATATGGAAAGTGTCGATCATGACCTTGGCTGCGGGGTGGTCGATGTCGCGGATCATTCGAAGCGAGTCAGCGGTGGTGTTGACCAAGTCGGTTTCGAAACGGTTGATGGGTTCCAGAGCGATGGAAAGTCCACGATCGGCTGCAGCGGCTGAGACCAGTTGGAGTTCGCAAACGGCGAGGTCCCATTCACGACGTCGATCATCGTCGGCGAGCTGGCGGGCTTTGCCCACTTGCGAGTACATCGGTCCAGCGATGAATCCGGCATTGAGGTCGCCTGCGATATCGAGGCAGGCGGAGATGTAAGCTCGGGTTGAGGCGCGGACGTTGCCGTCTGAATGGGTGAGGTCCCGGCCAGGGCCAAACGCGCCGCAGATGTGTGCTTTCAGGCCGAGATCGTCCAAGATTGGTCGCAAGCTTGAGGTGTCAATGAGTGCTGGATCCTCGATGGGAAGCTCGACCGCCCTGAATCCGAGGCCAGCAATTTTTTGGAGAAGCGCGAGATCCGATGATTGGAATGGAGAAGTCCAAAGCCAAGTGCTTGCGCCAAATGTTGGAGTCATTGAAATTGTTAGGGTTTAAGGCAATGCTCCAGCTGCCTAAGCTAGGGCTGCGTAGATGCTAGCGAAAATCGCTCGCGAGGCTTGTAAGTTCGCGGCGATATTGTGTATGATTGCGACGAAGTTCGCCGCGTTGTGCTTAGGGGGCCGCTTGTGGTGGCGACTCTTTTCGGCGCTCGCTTCGGTACTGGCTAGCCGTTTGTCCCATTTGTCGGCGGAACTGTCGCGCAAAGTCGCTGTGATCGTAAAATCCCGCCTCGAGTGCGACCGTCGTCACGGGTTGGTTGGTGCGAACTAACAGATCGCATGCCTCAATCACCCGCATGCGGATCATGTAGTCTTGCGGAGTCATTTGGAAAGTCGCGCGGAATTTCCGTTCAAACTGCCGGACTGACATGTGGGCCATTTTGGCGAGCGATGGTACATCAAGTTTCTCGCGAAAGTGAAGTTTTAAGTGATCTGCCACGCTCGCCAGCTCGAGGTAGGGTTGCATTGCAGCCCGCTGAGCTTCGTAACTGCGGACCGTTCCGCACAACCCGCAGATCTTGCCAGCGATGTTAAACAGTGGCAATTTATCCGTGATGAACCACTCTGGTTTTCCGTCTTGGTTTGGAAAAAGTTCGATGATGCCGAGCAGGGGTTGTTCGGTCGCGATGATGCGTTCGTCGTCCTTCCGGTACTTGTCGGCCAAACGGGGCGAAAAAATTGCGGTGTCGGTCAGACCGATAATTTCGGCCTCTTCGCTGAAACCGCAACGTTTGACGAATGCAGGGTTACCCGCCATCAGCCTGCCATCGCGGTCCTTCGCGAAGAAGAGTGTACCGGGGAGGTGGTCAAACAAGTGACGAAATTGTCCAGCTGGGAGCTGATCGGTCCACTTTTTGGGGGATGCTTCAAGGTTCATCTGGCGGAATCGTACACAATAAATCCGCAATCTTACAAGCCGATCTTTAAAGAAACGGACAGCATCTAAACCGGACATCACTCATCACTAACCCATGACGCGCAATTATCTTCTCTCGCTTGGCATCCTCGTCTCGACGCTTTGTTTTACAGGGACATCCAAGGCCGCATCAGGCACGCCACGACATGTGGAGGTCCTGTTTTTAGGAGCTCCCACGGCAAATCATCCGGCGCATGACCCCGTCGAGCGCTACCGTATTTTGAAAAAGGCCTTGGGGGTCGATGGGATCAACCTAACCTATACCGAAGATCTTTCTGATATTCGTCGTGACGTGTTAGATCGCTACGATGCCGTAATGCTGTACGGCAACTGGAAGCAGAACGAGGCGATGGTGGTCGACCAAGAAAAGGCGCTTATGGGCTATGTGGAAGCGGGTGGCGCATTTTTACCCATTCACTGCGCTTCGGCATGCTTTGGAGGATCAGCCGCGTTTGTTCATTTGGTAGGTGGTCATTTCAAGTCGCATGAAACGGGGGTGTTTAAGACTACGATCGTTAGCCAAGATCACCCCGTGATGCGCGGCTACAAGGGATTTGAAACTTGGGATGAGACGTACGTTCACGACCGTCTAACAGATGACCGAATGGTGTTGCAGTTGCGTGACAAAGAGCCTTGGACCTGGGTACGGAAGCAAGGCAAGGGCGGGGTTTTCTACACGGCCTATGGTCATGACATGCGGTGCTGGGGTCAGCCCGAGTTTCATGATTTGCTGCGCCGAGGGATCCTCTGGAGCGTAGGCGATGAGGTGAGGGCCAAGCTAATCGCGATGAAACTTCCGGTGCTAGAGTCGGAGGAAATGGTGTTACCGGGCTATCGTGATCACAAGACGATCACCCGCGGGCAAAAGCCGCTTTCTCCAGTCGAGTCGCTCAAACTTGCGCAGGTTCCGAATGGCTTCGATCTTTCGATGTTTGCGAGCGAGCCCGACATCGTGAATCCCATCCATGTGACGTGGGATCATCGTGGGCGCGCCTATGTGATCGAGACGGTGGATTATCCAAACAACCTGCAAGCGGGAAATCTGGGCCATGATCGCATCCACATTTGTGAAGATACCAATGGTGATGGCAAGGCGGACAAGTTCACGTTATTTGCCGATAAGCTCTCGATTCCTTCGTCTGCGGTGTTTGCGAATGGCGGGCTGATTTGCACTAATGCCAAGGAGATTTTGTTCCTCAAGGACACCGATGGTGATGACAAGGCCGATGTTCGGCAGGTTTTGTTCTCCGGATTCAACACAAATGACACGCATGCGGGTGTTTCCAACCTCCGTTATGGATTCGACAATTGGATCTATGCGACCCTCGGATATGCGGGATTTGAAGGGGTTGTGGGTGGGATGAAGCATAAATTTTCGACCGGATTGTTCCGCTTCAAGGCCGATGGTAGCAAATTGGAGTTTCTCCAAGGAACCACCAACAACACCTGGGGCCTTGGCTTCACATCCGACTTTGACATTCTCGGATCGACGGCGAATGCCAATCCGTCGTGGTACTACACTTTTGCCAACGAGCTTTATATCAAATCTGGCTTACCGCAGCCGCGCACGCCAGCGGCAGACAACAATCCGATGTTCTTTCCCGCATCGATGGACATCCGCCAAGTGGATCAACTCGACCGCTACACTTCAGCAGCAGGACACGCGTTTTACACCTCAAGTCGCTTGCCTGAAAGCTATCGCGACCGCATCGCTTTCGTCTGCGAGCCAACGGGCAAGCTCGTGGGTCAGTTTGAGGTGACGCCGAAGGGTGCAGGTTATGTTTCCAAGGAATTGCCTAACAACCTTTACTGCAGTGCCGACGGTTGGTCTGGTCCAGTCTTCGCTGAAACGGGGCCCGATGGCGCGGTGTGGATCGCCGACTGGTACAACATCATCATCCAGCACAATCCAACCCCTAACAAGAATTCTGCTGGATATGACGCCAAAACCGGTCGCGGAAATGCATACGAGACACCGCTCCGTGATACCTCGCTAGGCCGTATTTTTCGGGTCTATCCGAAGGGAAGCAAGAATGACGTCAATCCGAAGCTTGATCCCAAGAATCTTGATTCGCTTCTTAGCGGGCTCAGTCATCCAAACCTCTTCTGGAGGCTTCAGGCGCAGCGCTTGATTGTAGAGTCCGGTCGTGCGGACGCCGGGGTGGCCCTTAAAAAGATCGTGCAAGACCAGCTCAATCCAGCAGCCATTCATGCCGTCTATGCATTGAAGGGCCTTGGGGCACTTGATCGTGAGACTGCAAAGCTTGCACTTGCATCGACGAGTCGTGGAGTCCGCAGAGCTGCAATCACGAGCGCACCTCAGGATGACGCGTTGCCTAGCAGTGTGATTCAGGGTGGGGTCATTTCTTCGAATGATCCTCGAGAGCTTGCTGAGATCTGTGTCGCCTTGGCGGGGCTTCCTGCGGATGAGGCGATTGGTAAGGCGCTGTACGCCACCTTGGACGCGAAAAAGCAATGGATTCTCGGTGATGCCACGCTTCGCGATGCGTGGCAGGCGGCTGCTCGCAAGCATGCACCTGGGGTGATTCTCGCAGCGGCTTCGGGCAGTGCTGCAAATTCATCCTCCACACCGACCAATCTTCTACCTGAGTTTGAGGCTGCGGCGAAGACGTTAGGCCCGTGGAGCTTGAGACCTTATCGGGAAGAGCGCCCTGGAAGCACCGTGACCAGTTTGACTAGAGAAGGTCGCAACGGTGGGCTTGCGGTTAAGATTGTTTCACCATTCAACGCGGATATCGGTTTGGGAATCAACGTCTCGGTGAAGCCGCACACGCGCTATCGATTTGGGGGATGGATCCGCACGGAAAATGTCCAGAATCAAGGCGGCAAGGGGGCTATGATTAACATTCATGGTGGCGAAGCGAGTGAGGGCATCAGTGGAACGCACGATTGGAAGTCGGTTGAGATTGAGTTCGATAGCGGAAGCCAGTCCGATGTGCTTTTGCATTGCCTCATGGGTGGCTATGGGGGTGGCAGGGGTACCGCGTGGTATGACGGGCTCTATCTGAACGAGGCGAATGCAGACAACATCGATGGGGTTGTGGATTCGGTGGTGAAATATTTCACGAACTCAGGAGACCCAGCATTGAGGACTTCACTGGCGTCGTCCCTTGCCAATCGCACTGATGGGTTCTCGAAGGGGATTGCGACTGCGTTGGGTGTTGCGCCAGTTGAGGTGAAGGCCATGGTGCGCAAAAATATTCCTGACCCTGCAGTTCATGAGCGTGGACTTGCGGTTTACAGCCGCACTTGCATTGCTTGTCATGGCCCTGAAGGGAAGGGGGTTCCCGGTGCATTTCCGCCGCTTGATGGTTCCAGCTGGGTGGTCGGTGATGCAACGATCCCTGTGCGCATTGTGCTGTTAGGACTTCAAGGTCCGATTGAGGTGATGGGGCAGAAATTTGAGAATATGATGCCGCCACACATTGATCTCAAAGATGGAGAGATTGCAGACGTGCTGACCTATGTCCGGCAATCTTGGAGCAATGATGCCACCCCAGTTGGCGATGCGTTGGTGAGACAGACCCGTGCGATTCATGGAAGTCGTGGCAAGCCATGGACGGCGCCTGAGTTGAAATGATCGAATGGGTGCCACTCGTGCTTGTGCGAAGCGCCTTGCGTGCCGAATAGGTTAGGCGGATGCTTTGCCTAGCATGGGTGGAAAGGTTATGCGGCTTTTGAGCGTGAGCAGTGGCCCTTCAAAGAACTTCCAACTGAGCCAAGCGAGGGTGATGGATGCCATGCTTGCGGCAGCGGTGTAGCAGAGGGTTGCTGTCCAACCGGTGCCGAGTGCTGGCACGATCCAGCGCTGCCACAGGAAATGAACCCAAACCGGTTTGAGCGCGTGGTGATAGACGTAAATTCCATAGCTGTATTTGCCGAACCATCGCAAGAGGCTGGAATTCGCGAGGCGTTGGAGATTTCCATTCCCTGATTGACTGACTGCAAGTCCGACGCATGCGCCACTGAGGACGAGTGCGAGGCTTGGCTCTGCAAAAACGAGCGACGGAAGCACCGTGCGTTCTAACAGCAGGATGCATCCAGTGGCGATGGCGATATTGCGGAGGCGGGGTTGCAGTTTGGCCCATCCCGCAGGGTCTCGCCAAAGCACTGCCAGCCAAGCCCCTGCAGCGAGTTCGCCGCAGCGGGCCGGAGTTGCGACATAGGTGGAAAGAGGGCCGAGGGTGAAAATCATCACGAGCGCCACAAGCGGGCTCAGTAGGACCATGGCGCTGCAAATTTGCTTCAATCGTAGGGTTGAAACTAGAAAAACGAGTAACGGCCAGATCAGATAAAATTGTTCTTCAACGGCGAGGGACCAAAAATGTCCGAGGCTCACCCAGGTGGGCGACATGAGCCAATTTCCATGATTCACGGCGATCCCGATGTTTGATGCATAAAGCCAGTGCCAAAGCATCGAGTGGTGTCCGACGAGCAGCTCTTGATCGTGTGGGGTGATCCAGAGGACGGAAAGACAACTGACGGTGAGTAGGCCGTAATAGAGTGGAAAAATCCTCAAGGCGCGGCGCAGATAGAAAACGCGGAAGTAGCCTTGGCGCATCTTTGAATCGATGAGAATGCCCGTGATGAGGAAGCCACTGAGCGAAAAAAACAAATCAACGCCAAGAAAGCCGCTGCTGAATAAGCGGCTCACTGGGTGCTGATTGTTGAGGTGTCCGCCGATTGTTAGGAAATGGCCGAGCATGACCATCATGATCGCCAACCCGCGAATGCCATCAAGGCCAGGCAGGTGAGGGCGAACGCATGCTGGGGATGTTGCTTGGAATTTACTGGCGGTCATCGGTGAGGAGAGGAATTCGGCCGATTGAGGATACTCAGTTCGTTGCGACTCACGCGACAGCCAAGGCCTTGCAGTAGTGCTGGGAGAATGACTTCGCGGCTGGCGCAGTCGTTCGGGTGAAGACCGTCGGGCGCGTAGTTTTTCCAACGCTCGGGTTGTTCATCCATCAGTGATTTCCACAACGGATAAAAGTCGATGAGTCGGCATTTCATTTCTCGCGCCACCGTTTGGTAGGCGTTGCGATAAGCGGTAAATTGACGACGCTTTTCGAGTGCCGCACCCGTCGGAGGGTTCATGACCATGAGGATGATCTCGCAACTTGGTTTGGCGAGGTGCAATTTTTGGATCATCGACTTCAAGTGATCGGTCGATTCCGTGACGCTCATTTTTGAGGACTCAAGAGCATCATTGATCGCGAACTCGATGAAAACCGCGTCGGGTTGTTCACGAATGACGCGCTCATTGAGATTGGTGAGACCCCACCGAGAGTCCTTACCCCCTAAAGCCGCATTCGTCAACCGGACGGTTGTTCCATAATGGTGACGAAGGATCTTTTGCAGCCCAGACGGCCAAACTGCATTGGCGGTGAGGCTCGTGCCATAAACGACAATGGTTTGGGGGTGGTGATGTTCTAACTGATCTAAAAATCTAGCAGGAGTTTGAGCTGCCCATGCCAGCGTATTGGCACCCAAGCAGATAAGGATGCCGCTAGCCAGACGAAGGACGCGCGTGAAAAATATACTTGGCATGGGCTAGGCGATCGGCATTCAAGCGACTTGATTTTCGTGCTGGGCGCACGGTGCGACTGGTGCAAAACTTTTCGGAAAGTTGCAGATCTTGTTCGAAAAGTCCACTGCATGTGGCGCTTCGCCCGCAACAACGGGATCACCGAGGGATTCCACCGCAAGATGAAACTCATTCAGC
>CAILVZ010000396.1 GCA_903837825.1 Akkermansiaceae bacterium
CAAAAAGCCTATAAAAACAGTCTCCAACGCCGCAACCGATCTCTTTGCGGCGCTGCTCCAAACAAAAACAAACCAAAAATCCCAAATCCGAATCCCAAACCAAATCACACCATGAACACCATCCAATATTCACTCATGCTCGCCGCCGCCGCTTGCGGATTGGCGAACGCACAAACCACCGCCTACACCACGCCTGTGGGGTATATTACTCATACGGTGAATGCACTCAACGGTCAGGCCGCGCTCACAATTTTGGGACCTGCGCTTGTTCAGCCGAAAGTGTTTGCTGGTGCATCAACTGGATCACCATCAAATTCGAAAGTTGCTAATTTCAGCACATCTGTGCCTACTGGGCTTAATGGAAGCTACGTGCTTGAGATTACGTCTGGCACGAATCAAGGTTGGTGGTCTACTGTCGTATCGTCAACAGCTGGATCAATCACGGTCAATGACAATTTTCCTGCGGGTATTTCCTCGGAGGGGGTTAGCGTTTCTGTGCGGAAGCACAACACTGTTCAATCATTCTTTGGCGAAAATACGGCAGGTTTGATCCCATCTGATGGAGCGACCGGTGATGAGATTCAGATTCTGAATCCGGATCAATCGCTTACGCCTATTTCGTATTTCCCGGCGTCTGTGTCTGGCGATGGTGATGACTGGTACAACCTATCCACTTCAGAATTAGCTAATGATCAGATCATAGAGCCAGGCTCTGCTGTTATTGTAAAGACAAATAGTAACACAAGTCTCAGCTTTGTAAGTACCGGCGAGGTTAAAACCACAAAAACACAGGTCGATGTTTTTCCTGGCCTTACTTTATTAGCTCAGCCTCAGGCTGCTGGTGGTTCTTATAACGGATTGGGATTGCAATCGGCTCTAATTCCAGTAAACGCAAATGCAGATAACACGGATTATGATGAGTTTCAAATTTTGAATGCGGACCAGTCCCTCACGCCCAATGCAGCAGCTGATCCAGCTCTATTTGGCACCGCAACGATGTATAATCTCGCAACATCCGAAGATTCTGGCGCAGTTGTCATTTCGGGTGGTGCAGGAGCGATTATCAAACGGGATAGCACGAAAAGTGCTTCTGTGATAACTGTGAATGGAACTACGGTCGGTCAATAATCTCTTAGCCACGCAAAAAACACAAACAAACTAAACATAGACTAAATAATCATGAAAACAAAACTAGTAAAAATATTGGCACTAGGAGCTTGCTTAGCTGGTGTATCTCAAGCTGCTACCATTACTGTCAGTGCTGGTGTTGGAACCGCAAATGGTCTCACAGTATCTCTTAATGGTGTAACAACTACCAACCAGTATTTGTCCATCGGTTCGTGGAATGCTGGTACGTCCACCTTCACTCAATTTGCATCTACTAATACAGACACGGGTACGATCAATGGCAGTTTCGTTGGCACTTCACCTACTTCAGTGAATAACCAAATCATTCACTTGTATGTGAGTACTGAAGCTGGTATCAGCTTTGATGCTTCTAAAAATTGGGTTCTATATCGGACAAACACAAACATAGCGTTTCCTTCTGATGTGAGTTCTACATTAGCTTCGGCAACGGCAGCATTCAGTAACTTTACGACTGCAATTGAGGTTGCCAATAGCACCAGTTACAGCGAAAGCGGAACCAAAAGCATTAATTTTGTGCCAGTTCCAGAAGCTTCCACTGCTTTGCTTGGAGCGATCGGAGCGCTTGGTCTTCTTCGCCGCCGCCGCAACTAATCCGGAGCGGTCGTTAAGACTGAAAATTGTTTGAAGAAAGAGGCGGACGAAAGTCCGCCTCTTTTATTAGTTTATCCCGTAGGGAGGGCACTAACCGAGAAGGGCCTTCATGAGTGGACAAAGTGGTGTAATGTGTGGTCGGGACGGGGGGAAACTGCAAGATGTGCTCTGGTGAGCGTTGAGCGCTTCCAAACGGCTATTTAACATCTGATCTTGGACTTAGTTTCTGAATAGTCGCATTTCTCAGACCGGCTCACTTACCTTCAATCTCATGGATTGACACCTTCTGAGGAATCTAGGAGGCCCCCAAGACCGACGAGATCCACATTTGTCGGAATGCGCCCTCGATTTCTCGCGCAAAGAAAGGTGCATCAAGGAGCTGAGAACCTAGCATCTTATCTCGTAAATTTAAACGATAGTTCACAAGCCGTTCAACATCACGACCCAATTCTACAGCAATCCGCAAATATTCATCTTCGGACTCGGCCACCATCTCGGGCAATCCAACGTTTGTCAGCAGGCTAACACCGACACGCGAGACGTGAGACCGCCCTGCCAGCGTGACAACCGGAACGCCCATCCACAACGCTTCGCAGGTAGTCGTGGTGCCGTGATATGGAAAAGGATCCAGCGCAATGTCCATCTCTTGGTAAAGTTCCAGATGAGACCCATGAGCTTTTTCGGGCCCCCTTATCATTATACGCTCTGGCGCGATTCCCACTTGAGAAAGAATAGCCGATTTGAAGCGTTTCTGAGCATCCAAGCTACGGAAACCTCCAGCTTTCAGTAGCAACCGTGAGTCTGGTACCAACTCAAGAATTTTTCCCCAGACTCGCAAAACCCGATCGTGAATTTTTGCAATGTTGTTGAAACTTCCAAAAGTCACATAACTATTTCTCAATGCAGGACTGTCAGTTATGGGTGACAATCGGTCGGGTTCATAACACCAAGCGGATTGAGACAAACGGATCAACTTCTCAACGTTATGGTCCTCTGTCATGCCAACAGGATCCGCCAAGTGATCGGTCAACCGAAATCCGATAGCCTCAAGTCCAGTGGTCGCAGGGTATCCAAGATATGTCACCTGAATTGGGGCTGGTTTGCGCGCGAAAACAAGCAATCTGTTGCCCAATGTATGCCCTGCAAGATCGATAAGAATATCAATCCCGTCTTGGCAAATCAGCTCCGCAACGGCTGCGTCCGGCATATTCACAATGTCACGCCATGATAACACTGCGTTGCGAATGCGTTCTGTCCATGCATCTGGTTGGCCGACATCCGAATATACAAATAACTCAAAATTTTGGCGGTCGTGATTTTCGAAATAGGGTGTTATGAATCTTGCTACTGGGTGATCACGCAGGTCCGGTGATACAAAGCCAACCCGCAATCGACGAGGCCCCTCCTCTTTAAGGTTGGAAGGTGCATCAGACTTGGGTAAGTGGGCTGACGCGTGTAAAAATGACCATTTTCGATGATCAGCAAGAAGGGCCAGCGGGTCATGCTCCGGAAGATAGTGGCTAATTAGCAACAGACTGCTTCTTGCCTCATGCCAACCCGGATTGGCCTTCAGCACGCGTTGGTGAACCTCAATCGATTCACTGACCCTTCCGCACTCTTTCAACACGGCTCCATAGTTAGCCAACAATCTGACATTTTCTGGCTGAGTTTCTGCGCCCATTCGGAATGAGTTCAATGCTCCATCAACATTGTCATTCGCGAGGTATGCAGCTCCAAGGCTGTTGTAGGCTTCCGCGAAATCAGGCTTTGCCGACACCGCTTTAAGCGCCCACTCAATCGCCTTGGCATAGTCGCCCTGTCGATGGGCTATCAGACCCATAAGTTGGAGGGCAAGCGCATGTTTTGGCCTTTTCGAAAGCACTTTGGCACAAAACATCTTGGCTTTTGGCAATTCGCCAGTCTGATACCATTTTACAGCCATCTCGTGATCATGGTTTACGGACATGCTGTAGAGTCATTGACCCTAAAAAGTCTGTCAACTCACTATGGAAAAATCAACGGTGAGAGAATTTCTCGCGCTGCCGAGTTTTAGTTTTGTCTTGCTGCATCATGTCCAATCACTTCCACCTTTTGCTGGAACTACCGCCGATCGCGGAGGGCATGGTCTCGGACGCGGAATTGCTGAAGCGCCTGTCCGTCACCAGTGCAGCGGCACGTTGCGGGGGAGGGTGAGGTATTTTAACGATGGGTGTCATTGGCGGTAAGACTTTCGTTAACGAAGCCTTTGCTGCGACGCGCGAGCGCTTCACCGAAAAGCGGAAAGATGGTGCGCGGCGTCTGAAGGGGAACGGCAAGGCCGTAGTTCGGGTATTGTGAAACGTAAGAGACTTGAGGTTCCGGGCGTGAATTTGTTAGATGGTGGTTGGTGAAACAAGGCGTTAGAGATTGAAAAAATATTATCGGTTAGAGAGTGGACGGCAAATGGCATGGTTAGGAATTGCCCATGAGATTCTAAACGGACGCGCTGGGCGGCTGAGGAAGCGAAGTTTCCGTTTGATTTTTTGGTGGAAGCTCCGGAAGCTCCCGGCATGGCAAAAGCGAAGGATGGTGATCGGGTGGTGGTGAAGGTGTTTCTTTACGGGATTCAGCCACAGATTTGGCGGCGTTTCTCTATTTCCACGCAGGTCACGTTTGTTGAGTTCAGCGATGCGCTGCAAGCCGTGATGGGTTGGGATAATAAGAGCCCTCATGAATTCCGCCATGGCAAGGGTAAGCGCCTCGTGGACGTGATTGGGCCCATCGGGTTGGAGGATCAGACGGCCGGCGAGTTTCAGGACGAGGCAGTTCTCACCGTTGCCGATTTCCTTGGGCGCCGCCAATTGCCGATCCGCATTCTTTACCGCTACGATTTTGCGGACGAGTGGATCCATGAGATTGTTTTTGAGAAGCGGGCATCCGGCGACGGGGGACCACAAGCGATGGAAGGAGCCCGTGCGTGCCCGCCAGAGGACTTTGGCGGGACTTTCCAATACATGCAGGCGCTGCATGGTGAAATCGAGTGGGCGCACCCAGGGTATGACCCCGAGGCATTTGACCCAGCTCAGGTGAACTTCGATGGCAAGAAGGCCGTGAAGAAAAAGCGCTGAAGTCCTAACCCAAGGGCTTGGCGAATCGGCGGTCCCGATTTTCTGACCACGAGCCTGCACCCAATGGCTTAGGCCTCAGGCTTCAGGCGGATGCCATGCTCCTCGATGGTGATCTTCTGCTGCTTCCAAAGCGCGCCAGTGGCTTGTTTGAAAGTGCGTTTGCTCACGCCGAGTTCCTCATGGATTTCCTCGGCAGAGCTGTGGTCGTTGAGCGACCAGAATCCGCCACGAGCCTCGAGTTCAGCGAGGATTTGGGATTCCAGGTTATTCACCCTGCGGCGGCCTGCGGGGTGAAGGCTGAGGTCGATCTTACCATCCGGCCGGATGACGGCGATGTAGCCTTTGATGGCCTCGCCGGGCTGGAGTTCTTGGAAGACATCGCTCGCAAAAATCAAACCGCTGTGGGTGTGATTGATGATCGCCTTGTAGCCGAGGGCCGTCTTGCCAAAGACGATGAGATCCACCTCTTGTCCAAGGGTGAACGCGGGTGGTGTTCGATCCATGTGTCGGGCGATGCGCGTCGTGGCAATCAGGCGGCCGGTTTGTTCATCGGTCATGATATAGGCGATGTAATGCCGGCCGATTTCCATGCGGACCTTTTGTTCGCGAAATGGGACCATGAGATCCTTCGGGAGGCCCCAGTCGAGAAAGGCACCGACGGCGGTGACCGCGACGCATTTCAGCCGGGCGAACTGGCCTGGCATCACCTTGGGCGTCTTCAAGGTGGCCACCGGGCGATCCTCGGAGTCGTGGTAAAGGAAGACATCGACCGCGTCGCCGATTTGCCACTTGGCGGGCATCTCGCGGCGGGGAAGAAGGATTTCCCCGAGCTCGCCGCCATCGAGAAAAAGCCCGAAGGATTTTTCGTGGAGGATGACGAGAGGAGCGCGCGAGCCGATCTTTTGCATCGAGCGACCATGAGCGTGTGTGGGCTGGGAGTCGATGCCGATCTCATGGCATCAGTGGAATCGCCGCTTGTATCGCGCCCCAGCACGGAGCAATCTGTGGCCATGGAAAGTCACGAGTGGTTTGAAACGACCGAAGAAGGCAAGGTCTTCTACCGGGGAAATTATCAAGGAGGGAAGTGGACCGTGATGACCACCACCCAGAAGCGCAATCCGACATGGACCGATCTCAAGCCACCGTCCGAGGCGGTCTGGCGTGAACTGCGTGATGTGGTTTGGAAGAAGTATCAGAGGAAACGGTGCCCGTGGGATCGGGTGGCCGATTTGGATAAGATGCTGGGCGACGAGCCCCTGCCGAAGCCCGGATCCTGATCGGTCCCGAGCATGATGCACGGCCACGGGGTGTGTGTCGGCGTGCATTGAGATTCGGAAAGCTTGAAAATCCAGCGGTGCGGGCGGATGCTTCGCGGCGTGCCGGATTCGCCCTCCACCAACTGCCCACCTGGGATCGCGTTGTTCGATCTGGATGGCACCTTGATTGCGTGGGATTGCCAGTTGTTGTTTCGGCATTTTGTCGTTCGCCGTGAGCCGTGGCGGCGGG
>CAILVZ010000397.1 GCA_903837825.1 Akkermansiaceae bacterium
CAACCAGCTTGGTTCGCCGCACTGAGCGCCCGATCATACCAAGCAATTCAGGAATATCCTCTTCGCGGAGCGCTCTAACCAAACGATAACTGTCAGCATGAACCATGGTGCCAACGCCTTCGTTGGAGAATAGTTCATCGACCAGCACCCCCTGCTGGCGACCATTCAGGACGTGCACCCGTGGAATCCCACGATCACACGCCGAGGCGGCCGCTCGCAACAACACAGCACCCGCAGCATCCGTGTGGCCAGTCAGGGACTCTGCATCCGCTGCCCGAATCGCATGAACCGGAGCACCATCAATCAAAATCGCCTCCTCTAACAGAGTGATAATCTTTGCGACGCCGACACCCTTGGCAAAATCTACCACCGCAAGATCCAACGGCCCAACCCCCGATGCATCGATGATCGCAGATTGCCCCCTACCCAAAATTTCAAGAGCTTCCCGGACGGCAGCAGGATCAGTGATCGGCCGGGAAACCCGCGCAGCCATGATCTCACACTCCAGTGTCCAATCGTAAAGATCTTTCAAATCGCCGCCCAAAACCCCAAGAACCAGCTTCACTCCAAGATCCTCAAGCACTGCCAAGTCCAGCAAGGATTCGGCCACTGCCGGCTCTGGCAAAATCCCAGCCTCAATCAACACGAAAAAGACCTTCCCGCGAAATTGGGGAATGTATTGGAGAACTTCTCGCACGTCACTTTGCTGGGCCACAGCCCCTTCCTATCAAACCCACGCAGACCCGCAAGCGCGACAACGGCTGAAACATAGAATTTATTGCATTCAGCCCGCTCGATCACCCATTGGAAGCCTTCAACGCGGCAAGAATCTCGTCCAGAGGGATGCTTACGACGGCCGTGGCCTTGTCACTCATGGCGTAAGGAAGCACCACCATGCCGCCGTGAACCAAAGCCCCACAACTGTAAACCACATTGGGAACATAACCCTCACGCTCATTCCCCTCAGCCGATAACAGCGGCTCGCTCAGCCTCCCGATGAGCTTCGTCGGATCATGTAGGTCCAGCAAGGCGGCTCCTATGCAGTATTTTCTCATGGGCCCCACACCATGCGTGATCACCAGCCAACCAGCTTCGGTCTCAATCGGCGATCCACAGTTCCCAACCTTGACGGATTCCCACGCCTCTGCGGGCCTCATCAACATCTTCGGATCACTCCAAAAGTGGGGATTGTCGGAAAACATGATGAAAAGATTCTCATCGTCCTGCCGGGAAAGCATGGCATATCTCCCATCGATCCGCCGGGGGAAAAGCGCCATCCCTTTGTTCTGCACCGCGGTTCCATTGAGCGTAAGCACTCGGAAATTGAGGAAATCTTCAGTTTCTAGCAGCTGCGGTAAAATTGCCTTCCCATTGTAGGCGGTGTAAGTCGCATAGTAAATTACTGAGCCATCGTCCTCCGTAAACCGAACAAACCGCGCATCCTCAATCCCGTTGCTTTCATTGGACGAAACTGGGAATATGATTCGCTCACTCATATCAACCCGCGACGAGAATCTCAGCTCATAATTCGAGTCGGCGAGCCACTGGATCACCTCAAGGGTGCGAATCAAATCATAGGTCGCAGGCTGGTATTCATTCCGAACCACCGTAACCGCTTTATCCAGATCCTCCCGCGTGAACTGACTTTCTAACGGCGTTAAGACCGCGTTCGCATAGTCATTGTAGAATCCCATCTCATGGAATTTATGAATGAAGCTCTTCTTGCGATAACTTGGATTGGGAACAATTTCAGGGGCATTCACGAACCTTGAATTGGAATCGAAGATGAAGTGCCCATCTGGAGTGATTTGCCCCATCCGAAACTCAATCGATGAAATGTGCCCTTCACCTGTCGCCCGCAAACTCATGATAAATCGGAGGCCACCCTCTGGAATGCCACTTTGATCGGGGTGTGGCACGATCGATGGATTGAATAGCGCTGCCGATTCCAACGCATACTCACCAGAGAAATAGGCACCAATCAGCAACTGCCGCGCACGCGAAATCGGCCGCTGAGTAAAAACATGCGGATGGACTTTTGCATAGTGATCGGAAAGCACGGCTTCAATATCATAATGCCTCGATTCAAACTCATGGTGCACGTTATGCAGTATCGCACCAACTTCTTCCTCGCTCAACGCAAGGGCACGACCAAGAATCGCAGTCACCCGCTGGGGGTCGACCGGAACGAATGGGCGGATCAAAACCCGATTGCACTCAGGCAACAACAGAGCTTCATGCCGACGGATGGTGATCTGGCTCATTAGGAAAATGCCGGTGATACGAATTCAGTGCGTTCGGCTCGCAACATTTCTGCGAGTGACAGGTGAAATGCCAGCGATGACTCAGCCCCTTGATTTGCACTTACACGGTCATGGTGCAAGCCATCGCCACAGCCACCCGTGCTTGGATCATAAACCGAAAGCCCAAGATCATTCTTTCCTAAGAACCAATCGAATGCCCGCTTTGCCTCACCCAACCAGTAGGGATCCTGCGTGGCACGAAATGCATCCAAACACGCAGCAACCATGGCATGAGACTCAACCGGTTGTTGGTCGAACTCGGCACGATCTCCACCCTTTGGGTGAAATCCATTGCTCCCGATCGGTCTAAAATGCCCTGCACGCGTCTTTTGCACCGATGCCAACCACTTTAGCGACTTGAGTCCAATCTCTAAGGAATCCTCATGATCGTTGATTCGACCATTCTGAATCAGGGCCTGACTTAACCTCGCGTTGTCGTAAGTCACAGATGCCTCAAACCAAGGCCATTCCTCACTCGCACAATCCCTCCAAAGTCGAATCAGCTTTTCACCAAGCTCATCGCACATCGCTCCAACCCTAGCATCACCTCGATGACCCTGTAAGAACTCATACCCCCCCAGCAACGCAAATGCCCAGGCACGGGGCGATGTAAATTCTCCAACAGAGTCCATGCCGCCCTTAAAGAGCTGCATGCACAACTGACGATGCCCCTCATTACTGGACCGACCCACCCCAACCCCGAGCGCCCATAGTGCCCGGCCATGACTATCCTCACTACCAGCCTCTTCAAGCCACTGCCGGCCATGACTCATGAAATTCCGAAACCGACCCGTCTCCGAATTCAATGCTGCTGCTAGAAATGCAAGGTAGCTCGTCGCAAGATCATCCAAATCGCGAGGTTCTTCTAAAAAATTGCAAAGGATGAACGCTCGTGCATTATCATCGGTGCAATATCCTTCATGAAAGTTTGGGACATTGTGAGTGGCATGTTGAAAGATACCAGTGCCATCACTCATCCGCACAATGTGATCAAGCCGTCGTGAAGGAAGGTGTTTGGACCAGCTAGGGCTTGATACTGCTAGCGTAGAAATAGGCCTTTCAGAACGTCGGTTTTTGCGCTCACACTGAGCCCGCTGAAAGGATTGCAGATACCGCCCCGCCACTGCTGGCCAGACACTCTGACGACCCAATTCATAGGATTCGCCTCGTGCCCGCTCTAGCCGGCCTGGGTGATCCAAGAATTCGCACACCGCCTCGGCGATCGATCCCGAATCACGGAAGGGGACCAAAATCCCCCGGTCATGCTCCAACAACTCACGGGCATGCCAATAGGGTGTTGAAACCACCGCGTTTCCCGCACCGAAAACATGCGCCAATGTCCCAGAGGTGATCTGAGCCTCGTTTAAATATGGAGTCACATAGACGTCGGCAGCAGCAATGAAATCACCCAACTCACCATCCGCCAAAAATCGATTTTCAAAAACGACATTCTCACTCACTCCACAACGCTCAGCCAAGCACTCAAGACCCAACCGATAACTCTCACCGTCACGAGCAACGAGATGTGGATGAGTCGCTCCTAACACCAAATAAACAACATCGGGGTGTCGCCTTACGATCTCTGGCATCGCTTCAATCGCATATTCGATACCCTTTCCGGGACCTAATAATCCGAATGTGAGTAAGACCCGCTTACCCATCAGCCCTAACCTCTGCTTGTATTCATGAGAATCCACCAAATCGGATTCAGGAATTCCATGCGGAATTACGTCAATTTTTGCCGCATCCACCCGATAGATATCGGTGAGAATCTCAGCTCCCTTCCGAGCCATCACCACGAGCCGTGCACTACGATCAGTGAGCTCATCCATCACGCGCCGCTGCACTGCATTCGGCTCGCGCAAAACGGTATGCAGCGTGGTCACGACTGGCATCCGGATGCGCTTAAGCAGCGCAATGATATGACTTCCGGCCGAACCACCGAAGATACCAAATTCATGTTGAAGACACAAAACATCGAAATTCTTAAAATTCAAAAAATCCGCGGCCCTGCGATAGGATTCCAAGTCATGATCGAAGATCTCGAAACTCACTCTCGATGGGTATGGATAACCCTCGATACGATCATTCATCGCACCAGCACAGCAATGAACCTCATGCGCATACTCGCTTACAGCCTCGCAAAGATCATGGGTAAAAGTTGCAATGCCGCAGTGCCTCGGCTCATAGCAACCGAGAAATGCCACCCTCTCCAATAGAGAATCACCACCATCTATATTTTCTCCA
>CAILVZ010000398.1 GCA_903837825.1 Akkermansiaceae bacterium
AAGATTCCAGTGGGCGATTCCCGGCTGGTTTGCGTAGGCGTAGCGCCCATTGCGATCGATCGAACTGAACACCGTGGCTGGATCATAGGTGTCCATGAAAGCGCAGGGCCCGTAGTCGATCGACTCGCCGGAGAGCGCCATATTGTCTGTGTTCATGACGCCGTGGATGAAACCCACAAGCATCCACTGCGAGATGAGTGAGGCCTGCCGCTCGATCACACCATCAAGAAGCGCGCGGAAAGGGTTCGAGGAAGCCGCAGCAGCGGGGTAATGGCGCTGGATCGTGTATTCCGCAAGGGACCTCAGGGAATCCACATTCCCATTCATGGCCGCATATTCAAAAGTGCCCACCCGGATATGACTCGCCGCAATGCGCACGAGCACGGCCCCGGGCAACTCCTCCTCACGATGAACCGCTTCGCCCGTGCCAGTGACCGCAAGGCTCCTTGTGGTGGGTATGCGTAAAGCCTGCATCGCCTCGCTGATGATGTATTCCCTCAGCATCGGTCCCAGCGCCGCGCGACCGTCCCCGCGCCGCGAATAGGCCGTGCGACCCGCCCCCTTAAGCTGAACATCCCAGCGTGCTCCATCTGGCCCGAGATGCTCACCCAGCAAAATGGCACGCCCATCGCCAAGCATGTTGAAATGACCGAACTGATGCCCAGCATAAGCCTGGGCGATCGGCTCAGCCCCTGATGGAATGGAGTTCCCTGAAAAAATCGCCGCCCCCTCCTCCGACTCGAGGCACTGCGCATCAAGCCCCATGGACTCTGCCAGGGCGTGGTTGAAAACCAATAAAGTGGGCTCGCGAACAGTGGTCGGTTGCACCCGCGTGTGGAAGGCAGCCGGCAACCTAGCGTAGGTGTTGTCGAAACGCCAACCGGCATCGGAAAAATCAAGAGCACTGTTCGAAATCATGGCCATAGAAGATTACACTCCTGCGGGAGGGTTTGCGAAGCAGGTTTCCCGCGCATTTTTTCTCACACATCGGTTGCCCCCCCCGCCAGAATCTGCTTTGCTGCAGGGCTCATCATGAATGTCGCTCTGGATTATCAAAAGAATTGTGTCGTGGTCTTGGAAATCGATCTCCCGTCGGACCGCGTCAGCACGGAATGGAACACCATTTCCAAGGAATTTCAAAAACAGGCCCGCCTGCCCGGCTATCGCCCTGGCAAAGCCCCCGCATCCCTCATCGCCACACGCTATGCCAAGGACATCGAGGAGGAGGTAAAAACCAAACTCGTCGGCGAGGCCATTCGCGAAGCAGTCAAAACACACAACCTCAAGATCCACGCCGTCGAGGAGGTCGAGAAGGTTGAAATCGCCGCCGACAAGACGATGAAGATTGTGGCGAAAATCGTTCAAGCTCCCGAATTCGAGCTGCCAGACTACAAAAACATTACCGTCGAAGTCGCAAAAAAAACCGTTACCGATGAGGATGTTGAAGGCCTCCTGGAATACCTTCGCGACCCACATTCGAAATTCGACGCCGTCACCGATCGTCCCCTCGCCATGGGCGACTACTCCGTTGTCACCTACGAGGGCACCGTCGAGGGCGAACCCATCTCCAAAATCGCTCCCAAAGCTCCGACCCAAATCCAAGGACGCCGCAATGCGTGGGTTCTGATGGACGAGGGAACTCTGATTCCGGGTTTTGCAAAAGCCATCGAAGGAATGGAGATCGCACAAGAACGCACCTTCACGCTTGACGTGCCGGAG
>CAILVZ010000399.1 GCA_903837825.1 Akkermansiaceae bacterium
AGGCCTCCCTCGAAGTCCACGGTAATCAGGTCAACGGGCAGCGGCTGAGCCCCCCGCTGGCCGGCCACTACCATCGGGATGCCGTATTTGATGTGGCTTTTTAACAAGTCCGCATGAACCGGCGGATCGATCAAGCAGGCGATGATGCCGTCCACCTGTCGGTCCATGATGCTCTCCAGGCATTTCATTTCGCGCAGCAAATCGACTCGGCTATGTTCAATGATGAGGTCGCAGCCGCGGGCTTCCGCCGCTGTTTCGAGGTGGTCTGCGAGACTCATGAAAAACGGATTATTCAGGTCTGGCACGATCAGTCCAATCGTGTCGAATCTACGTTTCTTGACAGCCAAGGCGATCCGGTTAGGCCGATATCCGAGCCGTTTCGCCTCTTCCAGCACGCGGGCGCGAGTCGCATCCGATGCCCAGCAATTCGGGCGATCATTGAGCACCATGGAAGCGGTATTGGTGGCGACTCCCGCCGCCTTCGCAACATCCACCAGCCTAGGGCGTTTTACATCCATTGGTCCGTTTTCCGCTCCCGCACGTTTTGTGCTCGGCGCTGATTTTTTTCCGGAGTTGTCCATGCGCGAAAGAGATAAGTGGCTGTTTTCTTCGATTTTCAACTCAATTTCTCAATACGGGAAATATCTCATAGGATAGCTCGATAGGGGCCAAGTGGTCTGTTTTTTGTCGAATACGAAACATTTCATTGAAAATGGCAAGATTGGGACGCCAAAAGAGCGAGCCTCGATTCATCTACTTGGGGGGCGTGCACGGGGTGCTGAAATTTCTACTTGCTTCAGACATGAAATGATTCATGTTGGCTCCCGCGCAAGCTCAACTTGCCAAACCCAAACCCACGCAAAAACCAGTCCCCAAAACCCAAAACGCATGAAGAAGAATCACAAAATCGCGATCCTTACCTTAACCACCGTTGCCGCATTCTCATCAATGCTCGAATCCGCTCACGCTGCCGTGTATTGGAGCGGTAGCGTCAGCAGTGATTGGGCGGACGCGTCTAACTGGTCAGGCGGCCTGCCATCCACATCGGGTGCGGGCGACGCCATCATCAACCCCGGCTCGCCCAATGCGAAACCGGTGATCAGCACCGCAGTGGCTGCCACCGTTGGGCAGACTTACATTTCCACTGGCGCAGGTTTGCAGATTACTGCGGGCGGAAGCTTGACCACCGTCAGCTTGGTCACCGGACAATGGGGTAACAGCAACGTGGTCGATGTCTCTGGAGGGAGCCTGACCATTTCAAGCCACCTGCTGCTGGGCAACGCCGGCTATGACGGCAAGATCAACATTTCCGCCGGAACGGTGACCGCCAACAATCTATCGATCAACGTAACAGGCGGAGCAAAGATGAACATCGGTGGTTCGGGTGCCTTCATCGCGCCCGTCAGTAACCTCAACAACATCAATTATTGGATCGCCAACAATGCGATCATCGCCGGCAACGGTGCATCCGGATGGTCGGTCAACGTCGATACCACGAGTAACATGGGCAACGTCGTTCTAACAGCGGTGCCCGAACCTTCCGTTTCTCTGCTGGCGCTTGGTACAGGCGTGGGATGTTGTCTTCTGAGGTCGCGCCGTAAGAGCGCTTCCTACCAGCATTGAAATTGGCGATTTTCGACCAGCATCTAGCCCGCTCCACATCCGGAACCATCGATTTACCAACAGAATGAGAAACACCCGCCTTTTTTCCTCTCTCCGGTCTGGCGCAGAGCCCGTTTCGGGAGCTTCGATTCACAGGCAAATCTTTAGCAGTCGGTCAGTTTTCAGTTATGAACTGACCGCCGCCGCAGGAGCGGAGGCACTGGCGGTCAATCACCATCTAGTGAGAAAGTCGAGGGTGAGGGCTACGAAGCACCTATTCGAGCATTTCATTCGAGCCGCATGGATATTGCTCATTCTCACGCCTTCAGGATGGGCAGCGACGTCGACACTTAGCACCAGCGGAGCATGGGCGACTGCGGCCACTTGGACGCCAAGCGGAGTGCCGGGATCCACCTCCGATGTCGTGATCAATGGGACCAAGTACACCATTGTTTCCACCAGCGCTGGCAGCATCAAATCCATCACCTTGGGAAACCAATCGGGTGAGGGAGCTATCAACATGCGTGCGGGCGGCAACCTGACCGTGACGAATGGGAGCGGGGTTTCTGTGGTGATCGGCGGACCGGGAGTTGCCGGCACTCAGGTGAGCCCCTACCCTTCATACTACAGCCATGAAGACGGGGATTTCGTCACCACCGGGGACATGTTGGTCGGTACGAATACGCTTTCTGGGCAGGCGTTTTTCAATAAGGGCAAACTGAGTGTGGGTGGCAGTTTGAAAATTGGTGTTCAGACGGCAGGTGGCTCCGAGTTCAAAATCAATGGTGCCGGATCAGGCGTCTCGTCTCTTACCGCGAACCGGCTTGAAGTGGGCAGCAAAGGAACGCTGAACTTTGACTATCTGGGCGGTGCAGGAGTGCTCGCAATTTCTGTCGCAAATCAGGTCAGCTTCAGCTCCGGTTCTACCTTGATCGTCAGCAATGCCGCGGCTCTCCAGGCCGGGACATACACTTTGATCGACGGAGGGTCGCTCTCTGGAACATTTGGGGCCACGAATGTTTCTGGCCTGCCCGCCTACATGTCTGCGGAAATTCAGTATGATGCTGCCAATGGGGATGTGAATTTAGTGGTTAGCAATTCGATCACGGAGTTTGACAATTATTATGGCGACGGATTTTGGTCGACGCAGCAGAACTGGAATCCCTTCTATCCGGACGCGACGTCTTTTGGAAGGTTGCTTGCTTCAGTGCAGGTCACGTCTGCGGTAGAAATCGGTTACCTTGAAATAGGATCCGCTCAAGCGAACTACGGTCTAAATCTGTGGGACGAAGCTGGATCACTGACCCTCAGCCGTGCTGGAGTCTCCTTGATTGTTGGTGCGGCGAACAATGGGGGCGGGGGCGCCAATTACCCAGGAGGAATCGGCTACCCAAATTATTATTCTCATGCCGCCGGAAGTTTGACCACGGTGGGCGATATGATCCTCGGCGCGAATGGCGGTAAGGTCGAGGCGTCCTTTTCTAGTGGATCAATCAACGTGGGAGGGGCTCTGCGCTTGGGTTCCTATCAGACCTCCGGAGCATCGGTTTTTGAATTGAGGGGCGGGGGCGGCACGATTGCGGCGCACGACCTGGAAGTGGGCGAGGCAGGGAAACTTGTCTTCGACTACATCGGTGGGGCGTCGTTGAAAACCGTGAATGTCACTGGTCAGGCCTTACTTCTTTCGGGGTCTAAACTCGGCATTAAAAACACATCGTCGAATCCAGCCGTCATCACGCCCGCCACCTACGACCTCGTTCAGGCCGACTCGGTTGTAGGCACCTTTTCGCAAGTGGATTTTTCGGGGTTCCCCGCATCCGTTGTTCCTCGGATCGCGTATTCAGGTAAAAAAATCCAGTTGGTGGTTGAATCGGCTTCTGGTGCCCCCGTGTTGGATGCCGGAACTTCTCGTTTAAGCGGGTTCAGTCGTGTCGCGCCGCTCGGTGCGGCGGGTTACTCGTTTGGAAGCGGTGCGGACGGGGATGACGCCTATTATTCCGATTTTGCCGCCGGAACCATCACTCGTGTCTCGGGTGGAGTTTCCACCACACTGAAATCCAACTTGGTGGGGATTTATTCGTTAGCCGTGAAGGGAAGTAAAATGTACTTCGCGCGTGAATACGACAGCAATTACGGAACCGCCAAGCTATTCGTGATGACCAAGAGCGGGACGACTTGGGGCGATCCCGTGCAGGTGGTGGGAGGCTTGACGCGGCCGAGGCAACTCTTTGTCGAGAGTTCGGGCACCCTTCTCTTGGCCGTGGAAGCATTGGCGCAGGGCCAAGGAGGAGCAATTATCAGGATCACCCCCGCGACCGGTGCAATGACCACTTTGGTGAGTGGGCTTTATGCACCGCAAGCGGCGGTTTCAGACGCCTCAGGCAATCTTTATTTCAACGAATATGGCAGCACCACGGCAGACGGCACTCCGACGCTTACGGGCAAGCTCTGGAAAATGGCCGCAGGGACGACCACTAAGACCAAACTCCTTGAGGGGCGCCGCCTCCGCGGATTGGCGTTGGTACCAGGAAGTCCCGATCAGTTGGTTCAGTTGACCGAGGCCAATAACGAGGATCAAGGCAATTCTTCAACGACCTCCATCTTGACAAGTTCCGGCACGCTGCTCCGGACTACCGAGGGGGTAGATTATCCTCAGTTCACCGGGGTCACTCCTTCTGGAGATGTGGTGACCACCTGTCCGCGTGATTTGGCGCTCCTCAGCATTCTTCCGAACAACAGTTCCGGATCCGATTCGGCCATCGCACTTCGGACCGGGGTGGATTCATTTGCGTGCGTTCGCGGTCTCTCGTACAGGACCAGTGGGGATGGAAGATTCCCCGTGACTCTAACAGGAATGAAGGATGGTTCTTTGACCTTCTACGTCTCCCCTGACTCTAGCGGCAAATTTGCCGGCTGGATCCGGATGACTAAAGCTCAATGGCCAGGGATATCCACCAGCGATCTGGCATCAAGTCCTGGATATTATGCTCTGCCCCAGCCGGGAGTCCAGTGTGCGAACGGAACCCTGAATCGGCTCCAGATTTTTCCACATCGCAGCCGCAATATTTCTCGCTGGCCGATGACGAATGTGGGAACGGCGCAAGAAGCACCGCAGTCAGGTTTTTCGGAAGCTCCGGAAGCTTATCTTGCCTACGTCGAGATTTCAGGTCTCGCAACGACCATTGCTTGGGATGGAGGCGGTAGTGATGCGGCATGGTCTACGGCGGCAAACTGGAGCGGAGATGTGCTGCCAGGTGCTTCCAATAATGTGTTGGCGAACGGCGGCGTCTATGTGACCAGTGCCGTGGGGCCGGTTGGAAATGTGGTGGTAGGGAATGCGGTCGGCAACGGCGCCTTGAACCTACTTTCTCCCGGGAGCCTTAACGCGGTGTCCATCAAGATCGGTGAAGCGAACAATGCCGGCGGTGGCACCGGATACCCGAATTATTTTCGAGGAGATGGTGGAGCCATTACGACGAGCGGCGACTTTGTGATCGGAGCGAGCGGAGCCAAAATCGATGGCATCTACACCTGGGGTAACATCACCGTCGGCGGTGCCCTGAAGATCGGGGCAGGGTATTCGGACCCAGGCGGTTCGAGCCTGTTGCTGCGAGGCGCATCCAGCACGATATCATCTAACAGCCTAGTGATTGGTGGTGGGGTGAAGTTGGTGATGGACTTTATCGGAGGCAACTCGATGCGGACCCTAACGTCGACGGGAGCCGTGACCTTGGAGGCGGGCTCGTCGATCAAGATTGTGGGGAATTCGAGCATTGTGGCGGCGAACAACCGGCGGTTGATCGATGGCGGTGCCGGTCAGTTGAGTGGAACCTTCACGAACGTGACCTTTGAAGGGTTCTCATTCAACGTGGTGCCCAGCTTGGTCTACAACAGCACGGATGGAGATGTTTGGCTGGTGATCTCCGCTCGAACGATTTCTTGGGACGCGGGCGGAGCTAACACGGCTTGGTCAACAGTTGCAAACTGGAGCGGGGATGTCTTGCCGGCATCTGGGGACGATGTTTTGTTGAACGGTGGAGTTCAGGTGACGACGGCGGTGGGACCGATTGGTAACGTGGTGGTGGGAAATGGCAGTGGGAACGGGTCGTTGAACATGATCTCCCCGGGAAGTTTGAGCGCAACATCCCTGACGATTGGGGCGGCGAACAACACGGGGGGGGGTACTGGATATCCAAACTATTTCTATGGAAATGGAGGCAGCATCACGACAACGGGTGACTTTGTGATCGGAGCAAATGGTGCGAAGATCGATGGAAGTTATACTTGGGGTAACATCACCGTCGGCGGTACTCTGAAGATCGGGGCAGGGTATTCGGACCCAGGCGGTTCGAGCCTGTTGCTGCGAGGCGCATCCAGCACGATATCATCTAACAGCCTAGTGATTGGTGGTGGGGTGAAGCTGGTGATGGACTTTATCGGAGGCACCTCGATGCGGACTTTGACGTCGACGGGTGCCGTATCTTTGGAGTCGGGGTCGTCGATCAAGATTGTGGGGAATTCGAGCGTGGTAACGGGCAATAACTGCCGGTTGATCAACGGCGGCGCGGGTCAGTTGAGCGGAACCTTCACAAATGTGACTTTCGAAGGGTTCTCATCCAGCGTGGTGCCCAGCTTGGTCTACAACTCCACCGACGGGGATGTTTGGTTGGTGTTGAGCGCTGCGGGAACCACGTTCGCATCTTGGTCGGGTTCTGCGACCGCGGCAGACAGTGCCTCTCTCATGAAATATGGGGTCGGCGGGTCAGCGAGCCCCTCCGCAACTTCTGAAAAAATCGTGACGACCCTCGATGCCACAAGTTTATCGATCAGCGCGATTGTGCGGGTAGATGACACCAAGCTGACGGTGGTGGGTCAGTCATCCACGAACCTAATTGGCTCCTGGACCGATCTATCTCAGAATCTCACAGGGACCCTTAGCTCCGATCAGGCTGGGGTTCCTACCGGTTGCCAACGGCGGATCTTCAGTGTCAGCAAGGGCTCCAATCCGAAGATGTTCTTAAGACTCAAGGTCGTGATGAGCAACTGATCCGTCGGCGGATAGATCCATCGACAATTTGTACTAGGGCTGGCACACGCTTGGTCCACTCAATGTCATGTTAGACAGAAAAACCACACGCATCATGCAAGCCCCTGCGCTTAGGCGATGCATCTCTCCGAGATGCTTTCAGCATTTGCCCCTTTGGATCGTCCTCATGCTTGGTGCCGCCGAGACTCGCGCCCAATCCCATGGGGGTGCCCAGGAGGTTGACTACAAGGTGGGATTTTTGGGTGCGCCCTGTCACCCGGAGGTGAAGTGGAGTGCGGCGAATCTAAAACGGATGAAGGATCTGGGGTTCAATGTTCTGCAGTTAAACATTGCTTGGGGCTATCGTCCCAATGATGAGGCCCTCAATCTCGAAGACGTGGTCGACTTGCCGGCTGAAATTTCTCGCACGGCTGGCGACAAGAGCCGTGAGCCAATGCGAACTCCCGAACGGATCGGCATCCGGAGTGAAAAACTGCGTCAGCGGATCGACATCAGCCAGAAATTTGGATTTCGGACGATGTTCCATTTTGGAGCGCCGAATGTGTTGTATCCGCCGGAATCTCCGGGGGCGCCTGGGGTGATTCTAGATCAGTGCATTTCGGATGAAGCGACTCTCACACGGTATATCACTCTCTTGCGAGCGTTTCATGCCAAGTTCCCAGAGGTGGATGATCTATTGTGTTATACCTACGATCAAAATGCATGGCTTTGCAATGAGGCAGGTGCCTGTCGTAAGTGCCATGGTGTTCCGTTGCCCAAGCGGGTTTCCAGATTCATCAACACCTTGGCGCGGACCTGGCGTGAACTCAATTCAGCGGGCACTCTGTTCTGGGAGCCTTGGGAGCTTTCCGCGGGGCAGACGTATCAGTCCGTTGATCTGCTGGATCCTTCATGTGTGGGGCTTTCGTTGCACTCCAACATTGCGGAAGTTCAAATTGCCTTACCTGCGGACCGCTGGTTCAAAAACATGCTGACCAAAGCGGAGGAAAGGAAAATACCTGTCCTCGGGGAACTGTGGACCGGCAGCCCCACCGAGGAGATGGAACCATTTCTGCATATCGCGACCCCACTGGCCACGCTAAGGGCCCTCCGCGCGGTGAATGAGGCGGGAAAACTCAAAGGGATTAAAGAATACTACGGCAACGTCCCGGATCAAGAAGACCCCAATCTGCGCATGTCGGGCATCTTCTTTAAAAACCCAAACTTGGGTGATGATGAGGCGTTAGCACAGTTGGCCGAGCCCTATGATGACGCCGCCGAAGGAGTTGCGAAGGTTTGGAGGCTGACCTCCGAAGCGGTGGAAATGTATCCATGGGATGTTTCTTGGTTGGCGCGGGAAGTAGGGCGCAGCAACCCCAAGCACACCCTAAGCGCGGCAATTCTGAAGGGTGCCAGTTGGCAGACGCCGAGTTGGCAGGCCAACCGCAGAGTTGACTTCATGAGGACCGATGAAACAGCGGCGCCGAACTTCTGGATGTGTGAAGATGTTCAAATGCGGTTTGAGCAAACCGCGGGCAAGCTGGATGCGAGCCTTCAGGCGGCCGAGGCGGTGCAACGCAAGGTCCCAAAGCGCTATCAGAAAGATTTCGCGAAGAGCATCGAGGAACTGAAGGCCTTCCGTGTTCGGGTGTTGGCTTATGCTTATCACCTTCGAGAGACAAATCTAACCAACTTGATCCGTGGTGACGCCAAGCAGGGACTCGAACTGAGTCAAGAAAACATCAGGGAGCTCAGGGAGGTGATGGTGAAAGATCAGCAAAATATGGGAAGCAAAGAACCGCTCGGGACTGCGATCCAGATGCTTGATGCGGATCTTGAAAAATTTCTAACAACCTATTTCCTGCCGTGGGCGAAATCCGACAAAAATCAGGACTGGTCGGACTGGGGAGGAGCCGCGAACTGGACGATCACCTCGCCCAACGAATTCTTTCATAAAAACGATTAATCCCCCCGCACTGCATCCGTGAGATTTACGTATTTTCCTACCCTAGCCGCGACTGTAGCGGCAGTCGTGCTGGTGCAGGACGGGGCAAGCGCGACCGATGTGACGAAAGTCGCTTGGGTGCAATCCCTGAAGGATGCGGCGTTTGTGAAGGAGGGCATGGATCGCTTTCGTTACCCCCAGTATCAGTACGAATGCCTAGGCCTTGGGGGAACGGTCATGAGGGTGGGGCCCGATGGATTGACTCGGCAGGGCGCAGCGTTCACGCCGACCGATGGCCACCTCAGGCACGCTCCCTATCTCTCGTATCAATACTGGTGGGATGAGGAGGGGCACCGGCATCTCCCGTTTGATCTTGCGGGCGGATACGGCGGGAAAATGGAACCTGGCGAAGTGACTGCCTTCCAGCACCATCTGGACATTTCTAGCGGTTTTCTTCAGATTGATTTGGGTCTCAAAGTGCCCGGCGAGGGCTCGAGCTCCTTCCAAAGCCATCGGGAAATGTTTGTCACGCCGGAAGGAGTTCTCGTGGTTCGGGTCACGGATGCGACCGATGCACCCACGCCATTTCGCATGCGTGTGGGGATCAATCAGAATGTTAGAATTTATATCAACGGAGGGGTCTACGCTAAAGCGCACGATCCTTGGAAGGGAGAGGGCGAGGACAAGACGCAGGGGCTGTTAGTGATTGCGAGGCGACCCAAATCCTGTACCGCCACTCTCGGCATTGCTCTGGAAGGGGCGAAAATTTCGGTGGATGCGAAATCGCTGGAGCTGGGGGCCACGAAGCCCGGAAAGAGCGTCACGTTCTACATCGTGCCCGGTTCATCGTATGAGAACGCTGACCCAGCGTCGTCTGCATGGAGGAAGGCGGAGGCGGCCAAATCTCGCGGCTTTGAAACGCTACGCAAGGAGACTGCTCAATGGTGGGGGAATTATTACGCACGATCCGCGGTTTGCATTCCTGATCCTGCGTTGCAGAAGTGGTTTGCTAGATCCACCTATTTCATGGGGGTCTTCTTCGGCAACACCGATGTCCCTCCCGGATGCAATGGAACAAGCATCGAGAGTTTTGCCGGCGCCGTCTGCCCTGAGTATGACCTGCCGCTCAATCAGATGGCGTTGCTGTACGAAAATCACTTCGATGAAGCGCGCCGCGTGGTGGGATGGTTGGAGCGGGTGCTGCCCCGAGCGGAAACCTATGCGACGGACGGACTAACGCTGCATCAGACATCAGTCAAATATGCGGGAGGGGCCAAGTTTGGCCCGCTCATGGGCCATGATGGCACCGTGACGGTTCCGCCGACCATCGGTGAGGGAATTTGGGCGCACGAGGATTTTTCCGGCAACAACGCGGCCCTCATGGCGTTGAGTTACGTCGATTGGAGCGGTGATGAACGTTGCATGCCATTCGCCAAGAAAATCCTCCGGGAGACGACCCAAATTTCCGTCGAGGACCTCGAGTGGCGTGCTGACTTCCAATCTTACCTTAACCGATTCATGCCCGCGACGGTGCAGCAAGCGGGCACATTGTTTGGTCTGCGGGAGTCGGTTCGGCGTGGAGTTGCGGAAGCGGGTTGGGCGGAAAAGGCCGACAAAATCCTGATTCCTAAAGCCGACTACGAAGGGAAAAAACTGCTAGCGGTGGGACCAGGGCAGAATCTGGAGAAAAATGGTGGAGATGCCACTTGGCTGAGTCCCGCATGGCCCTATCGGGTGGTGGCACATGGTGATCCGATCGTCAGCGACAGCTACGCTTTGTTCCGCACCTCGAAGACTGGGGACTATATTTTCAACAACGGCTGGATGGGGGTCATCGCGTCGAAGCTCGGCCAGGGCGATGAAGCGCTCCAGTGGGCGAGAAACTTTTTGCGGCCAGACGTCACCTTATTTGACGATACGTGTTTCGGCGAGATCATCAGCGATTTTGAGGACTTCAAAAAAACTCCTGAGGTGGCGGCCCATGCTGCTTTTCTCTGCAACCTAACGCAGATGCTGTTAGATCCCGACGATGAAGAATCCATCACGGTCTTTCCCGCAATCCCTGCGGAGTGGGAGAAATCGGGATTTGGTTTTATTCAGCTGGCCGCGAAGGGAAACATTCTGGTTTCGGCTGAATTCCGCACGAATCGAGTGATGGTGACGCTGGAGAATCGTTCGGGACATGATTGTGCCCGGAGCCTGCGTGTGCGACTGCCGAAGGGCACGACCCGCCTGCGAGATGCCGAGAAAAAGGTGCAGGTGATCGACGGGTGGGCGGCGATTCCCTCGGCCAAGCTCCCAGCAAAATCGAAGGTGACTTTTCGCTTTGATCCACTCGTGTCCTCACCAACTCCCGCAAGGAACGATTCACCACCTAGCCACGGACCTTGATGAAGATTTTGCGCGTTACAATCCACCGCATGATCTCCCAATCACGCCCGGAACGACCGCATGGAATCGATCTCTCGGGGCATCACCCCGAGACTTACTCGCTGCACTTCTAGAGACCGAAACTATGAAGAAATAGGCTGATAAAAATTATTCTTGACCCGTATATGAAATGATTCATGTTGGGCCCGTTGCTTCGCCAGTCGGCGCCCAAGCCCACGCAAAAACCAGTCCCCAAAACCCAAAACGCATGAAGAAGAATCACAAAATCGCGATCCTTACCTTAACCACCGCTGCCGCATTCTCATCAATGCTCGAATCCGCTCACGCCGCCGTGTATTGGAGCGGTAGCGTCAGCAGTGATTGGGCGGACGCGTCTAACTGGTCAGGCGGCCTGCCATCAACATCGGGTGCGGGCGACGCCATCATCAACCCCGGCTCGCCCAATGCGAAACCGGTGATCAGCACCGCAGTGGCTGCCACGGTTGGACAGACCTACGTTTCCATTGGTGCGGGTTTGCAGGTGGCAACCGGCGGAAGCTTGACCACCGTCAGCTTGGTCACCGGACAATGGGGCAACAGCAACGTGGTCGACGTCTCGGGAGGGAGCCTGACCATCTCAAGCAACCTGCTGCTGGGCAACGGCGGTTATGATGGGAAGATTAATATCTCCGGTGGAACGGTGACCGCCAACAATCTTTCCATCAATATCGGTGGCGGAGCAAAGATGAACCTCGGTGGTTCGGGTGCCTTCATCGCGCCCGTCAGTAACCTCGGTAATATCAACTACTGGATCGCCAACAATGCGATCATCGCTGGCAACGGTGCTTCTGGATGGTCCATCAACGTCGATACCACGAGTAACACGGGCAACGTCGTTCTAACAGCGGTGCCCGAACCTTCCGTTTCCCTGCTGGCGCTGGGTACTGGCGTGGGATGTTGTCTTCTGAGGTCGCGCCGTAAGAGCGCTTCCTACCAGGATTGAAATTGGCGATTTTCGACCAGCATCTAGCCCGCTCCACATCCGGAACCATCGATTTACCAACAGAATGAGAAACACCCGAATAAGAAACACCCGAATGAGAAACCACAAAGTCGCCGCCGCCGCCGCGGCAGCATTCGCACTGCTTCCGGCAGTCCTTCAAGCCGATGTCCTCTGGAATGGCGCAACTAGCAGCGACTGGGCTAATGCTGCGAATTGGCAGGGAGGCCTGCCGTCCCAGGCGGATGCGGGAAACGTGGTCATCAAACCGGGGTCCCCTTTTGCCAATCCGGTTGTCAAGACACCGGGTGTGATCGCGGCAGGGCAAACCTATCTATCCATCGGTGCCGGTTTGAGTGTCGCGCACGGCGGAGAAATGACGACGACCGACCTAGTCACTGGGATCTGGGGGGATAGCTCGACGGTTTCCGTCACAGGCGGCACACTGAACATCCGTGGGATTCTGAATTTGGGGGCCGGTGGCCACGATGGTGACGTGAAGGTCTCGGGTGGTTTGGTTAGAGCGTCCGGTCTATCCATCAATGGTACCAGTGGAGCGACTCTGGACATCTCTGAGTCCGGGTCCGTCACTCTGCCCGCCAGCCAGCTGGACAACATCGGTCACTGGGTGGAAAGCAACAGCATCACCGCCAACGGCGGAGCCGCCGGATGGTCCTTGCGCATCGATTCCAAGAGCCAACCCGACAAGGCCATTATCAAAGCGGTCTTCACTCCGCCACTCACCGATCTCATCTCGGGATGCAAACACAAGCAGGCCGAAGGTGGAAAACCCAAGGATTGCTGCCGGGGAGCTTATCAATATTTCGTCGGAATCGTCGGAAATCCGTTGGTGCCAGAAATCAGTTGGAGCGACGATGAACTCGAGAAAATCAAGGATCTCGGCGTCAATATGGTGCAACTCAGCATTGCATGGGGTGGCAAGCCCGCCAATGAAGTCCTCAATCTCGAGGATCTCGATGACCCGGTACAGCGAGAGAAGTTCGCATTCCGGATTTCCCAAGCAAAAAAGCATGGGCTCAAGACCCTCGCCCATTTCGGTATCCCGCGGGCAGTGAACGCGAATCCCGTGCGCCCCGCCTGCATTCTCGATTCCGAGGTGTGTGAGAAATATACGGCAAGGATCAAGGCGTTCATGACGGACTTCCCAGGGGTCGATGATGTCTTGGTCTACACCTTCGACCAGCAGGCATGGCTGTGCAGTGAATTCGGCCCATGCCCGCGCTGCAGCGGCATCCCCGTGGGCGAGCGCCTGCCAGCCTTCCTCGATATGCTTAACGACGCCATGCGTTCGGTTCGCCCAAACTCTAGACTCTGGTGGAAACCATGGGAGTTGTCGCGGGGCCAAGTGGTGACGGTTCTCGAGCGGGTCAAGGCTGAGGGCTTCGGCTTGGCACTCAACCCGTCCACCAGCAATGAGGTTTATCCGTTTAACGACCGATCCTTTGCATCCGACCTGGGCGTGAAACGCATGGTGCGCTCCGCCTATGAGCGCGGAATCCCCGTGCTGGGCGAGTTCGATCACACATTCTACAAGCCATCTTACGCGATCGAGGACTTTTTCCCACGCCTGATCTTTGAACAGATGCAGGGCTGGAAAGGGATGGAGGGGATTGTCGGCGTGAAAGAATACTTTGGCTTCGCGCCTTCCACGTTCTCCGTCAACTGCGCCATGCTCAAGGCGTGGATGAGATCGCCAGAAGCCAAGCTCGACACGCTGCTCAAAGAAATCGCCACGCCATATGGTAAGGCCGCTGCTCCGCTCATGATCGAAGCATGGGAATATGTTGCTCAGTCTGTCGAAGCTTTCCCGTGGGATACTACCTATCTCATCGGCCCGATGGGATTGGACCGGGGAAATGATGGTTCGCATGACTGGAAACCGGTGACGGTTTCGAGCGGCACTTGGGACACCCCCATCTGGAAGACGAACCGCCGTGGGAATTTCATGCTGACCGATGAACCCAAGGCCCATCCTTGGCTGTTTGAAGATGCCGGACTCCGACTCGAAGATTCCGCAGCCCTCGCATTCAAGGCAGCGGACTTGTTTGAAAAAGCCATTGCCGCCGGCGGGGATCGCACGGATGATATTCGCAACCAAGTGGAAATCACCCGCAGGATGGCCCGCTCCATCCGCATGAAATCTCTCCATTTTCTCCAGACTCTTGCAACCCAAGACGCACGCATGGTTCAGCATGATGCAAAACAATTCCCAATCGTCATCCAGCGCCTCGAAGGCCTGCTTAAGAAGGATGTGAAAAACCAAGGCGGGCGTGCCGAGGTGGCTCAAAAGCTCGCCGAGCTCAAGAGCGATCCAAAGGCATGGATCAGTAACAACTATCTGCCCTTCGAATACGAGACCAAGACGGTCATCGATTGGAGCCGTTGGGTGCCGCGCCAAGACTAACCATTCAATCAAAGGGTTAATGCGAAACAATTCCAAATCCTCCCCAGGCTTTACGCTCGTCGAGTTGCTGATTGTCATTGCCATCGTGGCGGTGCTGGCGGCGGTTACAACGTCGGTCTCGCGCAGGATGATTGCATCCGCGAACGAAACCGTGTGTGCGGCCAATCTTCGCGGCCTGGCCACAGCACTCCATAGTTACGCGTCCGAGAACAACGGGGCTTTCCCCGTCTCCGATCAAGGCAACCGACCACCAAGCAATTGGATTGTGGCGCTTTTGGACGGCGAGTATCTTAACGCAAAGCAAGTGGATACCCAGCGCTCTTTCGTCAACAGCCGGGGTAAGAATGGTTTCTTCTGCCCAGCTGCAATCCGCGCGGCGAAGCCTTTGGATGGCAACTGGAACACCTATGCAATGAACGTTCAAGCGGGCGGCTGGTATCAAGCCGCAGGCCAAGCGTCGGCCGCACGGCTGAACCGGATTCAGTATCCAACGGAAACCGCCCTCGTCATGGACGGCTGCAGAGTCAACGGAAATTATTATGTGACGACGGTGGGTCGCGGCGACTGGTTTCCCGAGATGGTGCATCCGCCCGAACTGCTCAACCAGCCCAAGGAATTGAACCGGGGTACAAATGTGGCATTTGTTGACGGTCATACGGAATATCGTAAGGCTTCGACGATTCCCACCGATACCAGCCGAGTGTTCTGGAGCGGCATGAAGCCCTGAGTGATTCTCATGAGATGAAGCTAACGGAAAATATGCGATGAGGAATCCTATCCGTTCGATGGCCATGGCGGTGACGCTGCCATTCATTCAACCCGTAACCGCGGAACTTCCCATGCTGGAAGCGCCATGGCTCGGCTACTTCGCAGTCGCACAGGAACGGGACTTTCAGTTTTTGTTTAGCTCGAAAGGCGGTCTCAACCTCATGGCCCTCGATCACCAAGGTGCGCCGATTCAGCAATCCATCGGCCTGCAGTTCCTTGGATTGAAAACTCTCCCAGATGGCAGCATTAAGGAGCTGCCCATGGCATTGGACACCTTTGAATCCTCGGATCCGCCCACCGCGAAGCTGAAGAAGACGATTTTCAGCTTCAAACTAGTCGATCAAGCGACCGGCCAAACGACCGGTCAACCGACCATGGAGGGCACCATCGAGATCGTCAGCGGGACGGTTCTTGCCAACGCCCGAGTCATCGATAAAGGGGCATCCAATACGAGTCCGATCCAGCCGGTGATTCGCACGATCTTCACGGCCTTCTACGTGAATGAGAACATTCACAAAGAAACTTGGAACAAGAAGCAAACCAAAGAATTTGAAAAGCGGATCGGCGCAGATTCCGTCACCCTGAAACACCTTGACCAGAAGCAGGTCAAACTGGTGTGCGCCGATAGGACCGATCCAAAATCTAAGGAGGTGAACGGCGTCGGCAGTTCCCTGGCTGAGGTGGAGATTAGTTTCTATCAGAAACGGAGAATTGAGATTCTCGCCGCTCCGAACTCATCGCTCACCCTCTGCAATGCGGGCCCAGCCCCGCTCCACAACGGCTTCTGGTTTCAATGGTCCGCCGATGCCGCCAAAGACCCCGATGGTAAAGCCAAACTCGCCATCAGGATCAAATAAGGACCTGACCTAAGTGGTCGGATTGAAGATGGGGATTTCTAACTTGACCGCGACATGAAATGATTCATAGTCGCCTCTACTGGTTCGCTTCCCATGGTGAAACTCTGCAAAAACGAATTCTCAAAAGCCCAAAACCCATGAATACAAATCGCAAGAACACGGCCTTGGCATTGACCGCCATGGCGCTCATCTCATTGTCGTTTGAATCTCTCTATGCCGCCGTTTATTGGAACGGTAGCGGCAGTAGCGATTGGGCAAACGCCTCCAACTGGACGGGCGGCCTACCATCCACATCGGGTGCGGGCGACGCCATCATCAACCCCGGTTCACCCAATGCGAAACCGGTGATTAGTACCGCAGTGGCAGCCACCGCTGGACAGACTTACGTTTCCATTGGTGCGGGCTTGCAGATGACTGCCGGCGGAAGCTTGACCACCGTTAGCTTGGTCACCGGACAATGGGGCAACAGCAATGTGGTCGACGTCTCAGGAGGGAACCTGACCATTTCAAGCAATCTGCTGCTGGGCAACGGCGGCTATGATGGAAAGATCAATATCTCCGGTGGAACGGTGACCGCCAACTATCTTTCCATCAATACCGGTGGCGGAGCAAAGATGAACATCGGCGGTTCGGGTGCCTTCATCGCGCCCGTCAGTAACCTCGGTAATATCAACTATTGGATCACCAACAAGGCAATCATCGCCGGTAACGGTGCTACGGGTTGGTCGATTGTGGTCGATACCACCACCCTCTCGGGCAAAGTGATCCTCACCGCGTTCAATCCGAACAATGTTTTCACGGCTGCTAACAACAACAACTATGCCGAGAGTGGCAACTGGAACAACGGGCTCGTTCCGAACTCTGCCCAGTCTGCCTTCGTCAACCAGAGTCTCACGGCGGAACTCAGCAGTATCCCGTCGCCGAACCAGCCGGGAAGCCTCTATGTCGGCCAGGGAGCCGGCAGTGAGAGCGGCACGTTGGAAGTCTTCTCAGCCGGGGTCCTTAGCCCGGGCAATCTACTCATCGGTCGCGACGGATCCAGTTCGGGAACGATCAACCAGTCGGGCGGTACGGTCACAGTGACCGGCGGTACGTTCGGTATCAGCAGCAATTCTAATGGCACAGGCAGCTATAACTTGTCCGGCGGCATCCTTGCGACGACTTCAGCTCCACTTTTGCTGGGCTACGGCACCGGACTTACCACCGGCACCGGCAACTTCACCATGAGCGGCGGCACGCTGAACCTCGGCGCCTATTTCAGCGCGGCCTTTGCCAGTGGCACAAAAGCCAACGTGTCATTCAGCGGCGGAAACGCGACGATCGCCGGAAGCCTCACGGTCGGACGTCAGGGCATGGGACTTGTCGAAATTTCTGGCACCTCCTGCGTCAAGCCCCCTCACGGTGCAAGTCGTTGAGTCCGGTGCGGGTGCCGCCGATTCCACGCTAACCGTCAGTGGAGGAACGCTCGCCGTTGGCCGCCAGATCAGTATCGGCAATTCCGTCGATACCGGAGTGGCGGCTAGCATGGTCATCAGCGGAGGGACGGTCAGTTGGAATGCGGACGGCCAGCCTTCCGGATTGTTCAGCGTTTACGGCGATGTGAAGATCAGCGGCAATGCGGCAACGATTGGCGGCAACTCGTCGGCCGACGCTCTCTTCAACGTTCGCGCCAACGGTAAACTGCGCTATCAACTTGCCGCCAATGGCTCGGTTGCCTTGATCAACGTGCCCAACGCCACGGTGGGAATCGCCTCGGGCGCGCAGTTGATCATCGACGGTTCGGCACTCTCACTCGACGCCGGCATTTACTCGATCACCTTGGTGGACCACAACGGCTACTCGGCTGCCGGTGGATTCGGTGCCACCAGCATGTCACACAGCTTTGTTGGCTTCGGTCCGACGTGCACACCGACGATTAGCTACGACGCGTCTGCCATCACCCTGTATCTATCCGTGAGCGGTGGATCCGACTATGATTCTTGGAAAAGCACGAACAATGTGACTAGCGGAATGAATGCCGACGACGATGGAGATGGTGTGAAAAACTTCGACGAGTATGCCTTCGGGCTCGATCCGAAGGCGGGAAGTTCGGCCAACCCGATTCGTTCTGCGGTCGACAAGGCTACCGGCATCTTCAAATACACCCGCCGCAAGCAGTCGCTCACGGGGGTGGCTTACACCTATGAGTCGTCCACCACGCTTGCTGGCGCATGGACGGCTTTCTCCCCAGATTCCTCCACCTCTAACAGTGGTAACCCGATTGAGGAAATCACCGTCGATGTGCCAGACGCGATGCTGACCCATCCCGCGCTCTTTATCCGCGTGAAAGCCATCCAGCCATGAACCTCATGGTGGTTTCCACCCTTGCCGCTTTTCTAATGGCTATGCCATGGGGCGCTTGCAGGGCGGATGCGGCCCGCAGCAAGCCCAACATCCTATTTCTCCTAACAGACGACCAGCGGTGGGATACGCTCGGATGCATGGGAAACCCCGTGATCCAAACCCCAAACATCGACCATCTAGCAGCCCAAGGGACCTTGTTTCGCAACGCGTTTGTCACTGCTTCAGTGTGTAGCGTCAGCCGGGCCGCAATCCTGACCGGCACTTATCCTTGTTCGCGCGGAACGAAAGATCTAACAAAACTTGTTACTCCGAAGGATGTGGACGCGACCTATCCGGCCGTTTTGCGCGCAGGAGGCTACGACACCGGGTACATCGGTAAATGGGATGTGGGCTTGGGCGAGGACGGGTTCCGCATGGGCATGAGCCTGTTTGATTACTGGGCAGGGGATCGATTTCACGGCAACTACTGGCATGAGGCGGACTGCCCACTGGTGACCAACGACGGTCGTCAGTCCAAATCGGAAATCAAATGTACCTGCCCCCCGGAAGGATCCATGCCACGCATCGGTTCCGCAGGCATGAATCATCCTATCCACTTTGACCGTGAGATCGTTCCGATCAAGATGAGGCAGTTTCTCGCGGGACGTGACAAAGCGAAGCCGTTCTTCCTAGCCATCGCGTTTCGTGGACCCAAGGACCCTTGGTCGGACTGTCCCAAAACTATCGCCGCACGATACGCCTCAAGCACCATGCCCATTCCAGCCACAGCGACAACGGCAGATGCCATGCGGCAACCGGCTTTTCTGCGGGCGTCCATGGGAAGTGACGCCGGCTTTTCGCGGGTCAGCAATCTCGCCACCTTGGCCAATGAGCTGCGCAAAAACTACCGGTTAATCTCCACGATCGACGATACCTTGGGGGAACTTCGTCAGATTCTAGTGGATCAGGGACTGGATTCTAACACCATTATTGTCTTCACTTCTGATAACGGACATTTTCACGGGGACCACGGTTTCTGGGGCAAATGGTTGCCTTACGAGGAATCCATTAGGGTGCCATTGATCGTTTTTGATCCGCGTGTGCCGACCAACCAGCGCGGCGTGACGCGCGGGGAGATGATTCTGAATGTGGACCTTGCCCCAACCATTCTGACATGGGCCGGTTTTTCTGTTCCGGCGATCATGCAGGGTAGGGACTTCACGCCGATGGTGATTGGCGGCAGCCTGCAGTGGCGCGAGGACTTCTATCACGAGTTCACTTGGGCGGCGGATGGACGGATCGCCCCAAGCGAAGGCATCCGGTCGGCTCAGTGGAAATATATCCGCTATCCAAGCCAAAGCCCCGTGTTCGAGCAATTGTTCAATCTTCTGAACGATCCCGGCGAAACGATGGATCTCTCTGCCGACCCCGCCCATTCCACCATACTCCAGTCGCTGCGCATCAAACTCGAGGCCTACAGGACCAACCTCTCCGCGGCAAACTGAATTCCGCCACAAGTTCGCATTTGTTA